>NZ_BAABHO010000066.1:0-28987 GCF_039542135.1 Actinomycetospora chlora | reverse complement strand
GACATGAGGCACCTCAGGGCGGCTCGGGAGGTGCCTCACGTCCTGGTGATCTTCGGCGGCCTCGTCGGCCCACGACGGACGAGGGCTCCTGTCGACGGGGCGCCTCCGGGGCCCGGTCGTTCGGCGCTCAACCGAACGGGTGGTGTGCCGCACGGCCGTTAACGACCGGCCGCTCCCCCGCGACGACGAGGGCAACAGCGTTCCATCGGGGGAGCGTTCGGGGGATGTCGGGGGATGTCATGGGTGTTCTGACCGCTGTCGGTGCGCTGGGTGTCGGTGTGGGCGCGTGGGTCGCCGCGCCGCTGGTGAGCGTGGCCCGCCGGGGCACGATCGACGAGCAGACGATGGCGGGCGTCCGCGAGGACGCGGCCCGCGCCGAGGCCGTGCGCCGGGCGCAGCGCCGCCAGGCGATCGTCGCGAGCATCCCGGCCCCGCGCCGCCCGGACCACGACCAGCGCCGCTCGCCCCTCGCCGGCTGAACCTCCACCGGGAGAGCGCGCCGGGCTGTTAGCGTCCGGCGCCTCGACCCGGGGGAGTCGCGATGGCACGCAGGCACGGCAGGACGGTGCGGCGGGGGCTCCTGGTCCTCGCCGCCACGATCACGGCACTGGTCGCCGCCTGCGGCGCAGCGGCCCCGCCGTCGGTACAGTCCACCGCGCAGGCGCGTGCCGCGGCTCCCGGAGCGGACAGCCCGGTCGCCTTCGCCGACGAGCGCCTCGCCGCGACGGCCGACACGCTCACGCCGCCGAACTACCCGACGCGCACGACGCCGGAGGGGACGTGGCTGACGAAGGGCGCCGACGACTGGACCGCCGGCTTCCTGCCCGCGACGCTCTGGCGGGTCTACGAGCGCACCCGGGACCCGGCGTGGCGTGACCGCGCGGTGCGCTGGACGCAGCCGCTGACCGCCGAGACGTCGCACGACGACACCGACCTCGGCTTCAAGATGTTCATGACGTTCGCCGTCGAGCACCAGCTCACCGGGGACGAGGCGGCGAAGCAGACCGCGCTGGCCGCCGCCGACACGGTGGCGGCTCGGTTCAACCCGAGCGTCGGCATGGTCCGCGTCTGGGACGACCGCGACGACGAGACCCAGTACCGGGTCAACATCGACGCGATGATGAACACGGAGCTCCTCTACTGGGCCGGCCAGAACGGCCGCCCGCAGTACACCGAGATCGCGAACCGGCACGCCGACCGGACGATGGCCGACCTCGTGCGCCCGGACGCCACCACGTTCATGTTCGCCGACTACGACCAGCGCACGGGGGCCCTGCAGCGCCGCTACACCGAGCAGGGCGCCTTCGACGACTCGACGTGGGCGCGCGGCCAGGCGTGGGCCGTCTACGGCTTCGCGACGGCCTACCGCTACACGCGCAACCCGAGCTACCTCGCGACCGCCCACCGCACCGCCGACTGGTTCACGACCCACCTGCCGCCGGACCACGTCCCCTACTGGGACTTCAGCGTCCCGCAGGCCCCGCCCCAGCCGCGGGACACCTCGGCGTCGGCGGTGGTCGCGAGCGCATTGCTCGCGATGAGCGAGCTGGACGCCGACCCGGCGGCGAAGCAGGCCGACGTCGACGGCGCCCGGACGCTGCTGACGGCACTGTCGTCGCCGCCCTACCTCGCGCGCGGGACGACGATGCCCTCGATCCTGCTGCACGGCACCCAGAACGTGCCCGAGGGCCAGGCGGACACCGGCATCCAGTTCGGCGACTACTACTACGTCGAGGCGCTCAACCGCTGGGAGCGCCAGGTGGGCCCCGCGACGCAGCTCATAGCCCGCTGACGCACGCCCGACGGCCGAATCGGGCACCCCGGTCCCGATGCACGATCACCGCACAACCCGCCGCCGCACCGCACGCCGTCACGCGGTGGTGCACGGCGACCAGGTCGCCTTCTGGGACTCGGGACCGCCCGAGGGCGACGAGCCCGATGAGGGTGAGCTGATCCTCCTCGTCCACGGCATCGCCGGGTCCGCGCACACCTGGAGCCCGCTGCTCGCCGAGATGGCCCGCCGCCGCGACCCGCGCCGCTGCGTCGCGCCCGACCTGCTGGGCCACGGGTCGTCGTCGGCGCCGTGGGCCGACTACTCCCTCGGCGGCTACGCCACCGGCCTGCGCGACCTGCTGGTCTCCCTCGGCCACACGCGGGCCACGGTCGTCGGGCACTCGCTCGGGGGCGGCATCGCCCAGCAGTTCGCGTTCCAGTTCCCGCAGCACACGAGCCGGCTGGTGCTCATCGACTCGGGCGGGCTGGGGCGCGAGGTCAGCCCGGCGCTGCGGGCGGCGACGCTGCCCGGCGCGGAGTGGGTCATCCCGGTGCTCACCGCCGGGCCCTTCGTCGACTGGGGACGCCGGCTCGTCGCGCACGTGCCCGGGCTGTCGTCGCCGTCGACCACCGAGGCGGGCCGCGCGCTCGCGTCGCTCGCCGACCCCGTGCACCGCCGCGCCTTCGTCCACACCGCCCGCAGCGTCATCGACGCCGGCGGCCAGCGCGTCCGCGCGACCGACCGCCTCGACCTCGCCGCGGACCTGCCGCTGCTCATCGCCTGGGGCACCGCGGACACCCTCATCCCGGTGGAGCACGCCCACCGGGCGCACGCGCTCGTGCCCGGCAGCGAGCTCGCGCTCTTCGACGGGGCGGGCCACTTCCCCCACGCCGACCAGCCGCGGGCCTTCGCCGACCGGCTGCTGCGCTTCCTCGACGAGCACCCGCCGGTCGCCATCGACTCCACCGACCTGGCGGACCGGATCCTCGCCCACAGCGACCTCGGAGACCCGGCGCGCGTGTCCCGCTGACCGGACCGAGCGCTGGGCGTCCCCCGCGACCGGTCGCAGGCTGTCCGGAACCAGTCACCGGGAGCAGCCATGACCACCACGCCCGAGCCCACCGGCCCGGACATCCGGCACAGCCCGCGCAAGGCCGTGCTCGCCAGCTGGATGGGCACGACGATCGAGTACTACGACTTCGCGATCTACGGGCTCGCGTCGTCGCTGGTGTTCGCGAAACTCTTCTTCCCGACCTTCGACACGCTGTCGGGCACGCTCATCGCGCTGTCGACGTTCGGCGTCGGCTACATCGCGCGGCCGCTCGGCGGGATCGTGTTCGGCCACCTCGGCGACCGCATCGGCCGCAAGGCCGTGCTCGTCACGACGCTCGTGCTCATGGGCGGGTCGACGGTCCTCATCGGCCTGCTGCCCACGTACGCGACGATCGGCGTGTGGGCACCGGTGCTGCTGGTGTCGCTGCGGATCCTGCAGGGCCTCTCGGTCGGTGGTGAGTACAGCGGCGCGGTGCTCATGACCGTCGAGCACGCCGAGCCGCACCGCCGCGGGTTCCGCGGCGCGCTGGTCAACACCGGCACGCAGGCCGGGATGATCCTGTCGAACGTCGTGTTCCTCGTGGTGCTGACGCTGCCCCAGGAGAGCCTGCTGAGCTGGGGCTGGCGGGTGCCGTTCCTGCTGTCGGTGGTGCTCGTCGTCGTCGGGTTCTGGGTGCGGATGACGCTCGAGGAGAGCCCGGCGTTCCTCGAGGCGCGGCGCTCGGGACTCGTGCGGCGACTGCCGGTGGTCGACGTGCTGCGGCGCGGCTGGCGCAACGTGCTGCTCGTGGCCTTCGCGACCATCGCCGCCGGCACGATGTTCACGATCACCACGGTCTACTCGGTGTCGTACGGCAAGACCGCGCTCGGGCTCTCGAGCACCGCGGTGCTCGCGGCCCTGCTGCCGGCCGCGGTGTTCCTCATGGTGCTGGTGCCGTGGTTCGGCCACCTCGCCGACCGCGTCGGCGTCCGCAAGGTGTTCCTCTGGGGCGCGGCCGGGCTGGTCGTGGCGCCGTTCGTGTGGTTCGCGCTGCTCAACACCCGCTCCTGGGTGCTGATGTTCCTGGGCTTCCTGGCGATCTTCCTGCCCTACGCGGCGAACTACGCCATGTACCCGGTGTTCTTCTCCGAGGCGTTCCCCGCGGTGCTGCGCTTCAGCGGGCTCTCGCTGGGCTTCACCCTCGGCACGATCCTCGGCAACGCCTTCGCGCCGGCGATCGCCACCGCCATCCAGGACGGCACCGGCGGCTGGATCGGGATCGCGGTCTACATGGCCGTCGGGGCGCTGATCTCGATCGCGGCCGGGACGGTGCTGCGCCCCGACCGCGGCACCGACGACGCCGTGGTCACCCCTGCTGCCGCAGGAACTCCCGGCTGATCGCGTTGTAGCGCTCGGGCTGCTCGTGCTGGGGCCAGTGGCCGCAGTGCTCGAGCAGCTCGAGCCGCGATCCCGGGATCGCCTCGTGCATCCGCGTGGCCTCCGGGACCTCGCCGAACGGGTTCTCCCGGCCCCACACCACGAGCGTCGGCACGTCGATGCGGCCCAGCTCCTCGGGTGTGAGCAGGTTGCGGGTGCGGCGGTCCATGTCCTGCAGTGAGAGCAGGTTGTCGACGTTCTGCACGAACTCCGGGGCGTGGTAGATCGCGTGGCGGACCTCGACGAGCTCCTCGGTCGCGTTCGCCGGGTCGGCCATGAGCAGCTGCAGACGCTTGCGGGTGAGCTCGACGTCGTCGCTCTCGACGGCCTGCTTGGTGCTGGTGCGGATGCGGTCCATCACCTCGGGGTTGGCGACGGTCCCGCCCGCGCACAGCAGCTGCAGGGTGCGCACCCGCGCGGGCTGCGTCGTCGCCAGCCGCGCGCCGACCCACCCGCCCAGCGACTCCCCCACGATGTGGGCCCGGTCGATCCCGACGGCGTCGAGGTAGGCGACGAGGTGGTCGACGTAGTCGGCGATCTCGTACGGGCGGTCGGGCTTGCCGGTCCAGCCGTGGCCGAGCATGTCGATCGCGTGCAGGTCGTACTCGGCGTGCGCGGCGACGTTGCGCGTGAACGCCTCGAGGTGACCGCTGGTGCCGTGCAGGAACACGACGGCCGCGGCGTCCGGGTCGCCCGCGCGCAGCGTGCGGGTGCGCACGCCGCCGGCGTCGACGTACTCCAGCCGGAACGGCAGGGGGCTCAGCTCGGTCCAGATGCTCACGACGGCGACCCCTTGTTGATGCGGTGGACCTGGGTGTTGCTGCGGCGCGCCAGTCGGCGGACCAGGACCACGGCCGGTCCCGCGGCAGCGAGGGCGAGCAGCAGACGTCTCACTTGTCCTCCACCGACTCCAGATAGCCGCGCGCGACCGCGTGGAAGGCCGCCGGCCGTTCCTCCTGCAGGTGGTGGGAGGCGCGGTCCATGACGTGCAGGCTCCCGCGCGGCACCATCCGCGCGAGCATCAGCGGGTAGTCCGGGGTGAGGAACGCGTCGTGCATCCCCCAGAGGAACAGCACCGGCGCCGCGATCCGTCCGAGCTCGGCGGAGAGGTCCTGCCAGTCGCCGCGGGGCGAGTCCGACATCCCCGCGAGCTCGCGCTCGCCGGGGTCGAGGCTCTGCTCGTAACGCAGGTCGAGGGTCTCCTCGGGCAGCGCGTCCGGGTCGTACCACTCGAGGCGCGTGATCAGCGCGCGCATCTTCTCCCGCGTCGGGCCCTCGCCGCCGTAGTAGGCGTCGCGGGCGTTGCGGCCGCGGCGCCCGCCCTCGGGCAGCGGCGCGAGGGGGCCGTGGAAGACCGGCATCGACCCCGTCACGATCAGCGACCGGACCCGCTCCGGGTAGGTCGCGGCGAGGTCGAGCGCGATCGTGCCGCCCCAGGAGTTGCAGACGAAGTCGGCGCGGTCGACGCCGAGGGTGTCCATCAGCGCGACGGTCTTCGCGGCGTGGTGGTCCCACATCGGGCCGGTGATCCGCGACTTCTCCGACCCGCCGTACTGGTGGATGTCCACGAGCAGGCAGCGCCGGTGCTCGGCGAACAGCGGGGCGACCGGGCCGAAGTCGGTCCACGCGCTGCAGCCCGGCCCGCCGCCGTGCAGGAAGATCGTGTCGGGGCCCGCGCCGAGGTCGTGGTAGTGGTAGCGGACGCCGCCGCCGTCGGCGTACAGGCTCTCGGGGGGTTCGGTCATCGCTCCTCAGCTCGTCAGGTCCAGCACCGTGCGCGCGAGGACCTCGCAGAGCCGGCGCATGGCGCGGACGTCGACGGTGTTCATGCCGCGGGAGAAGTCGGCCGCGGGGTCGGGGTCGAGCGCGGGGTCGGCGACCTTGGGCATCCCGACCCGGGCGGTGGGGATGCCGCGGGCGCGCAGGATGTTGGCGTCGGTGGCGCCGCTCATGTCGGGCACCGGCGCGTGCGGACGCCCGTGGGTGGCCTCCCAGGCGGCGATCGTCGCGCGCACCACCGGGGCGTCGGGGTCGGTCGCCGTCGCGGGGATCGCGAGCACCATCTCCAGGCCGATGGCCGGGTCCACCGTGTCGAGGAACGCGCGCAGCTCCCGCTTGACCGCCAGCGACGTGGTCCCGGGCGCGACCCGGAGGTCCAGGCGCAGGCGGGCGAGCGCGGGCGTCACCGCGAGCATCCGCTCCCAGCCGCCGGCGACGGCGCCGATGACGCCCTGGGGCGCGGCGGTGGCGGTGCGGTGGCGGGCGGGGTACTCGGCCAGCCACGCCTCGAGGCGGCCCGCGAGCTCGCCGGCGACGACGATCGGGTTGCGGTAGGGCAGCCGGTGGCGGCTGCCGGCGTAGGTGTGGACGCCCGGCACCGTCACCTCGAACCACGCGAGCCCGACCTCGTCGTGGGCCACGAAGTCGCCGGGCTTGGCGATGACCGCGTGGTCGGTGTACCAGCCGCGCTCCAGCAGGAACGACGCGCCGACGCCCTGCCCGGTGTTCGCGCGGGCCGGATAGCCGGGCGCCTCGACGGCGTTGGTCGGCATCCCGCCGGCGCCGAGGGCGACGACGAGGTCCCCGGCCAGCGCGGGCCGCACCGCGCCGAACGCCTCGGCCAGCACGAGCAGGCAGGCGGCGTGGCCCTTGGGGTTGCTCGCGCCGAGGCCCGAGACGTACGGGCCCTCGTCGCGGGGCTCGGGACGCATGTCCGGGCGCAGCTCCGGGCCGATCCACGGGAGGTCGATCGCCTCCTCGCCCGTGGTCAGCGTGTCGATGGGGGCGTAGAGCATGACGTCCCGACCATGACCGTCGCCGGTGCCCGCACCGCGCAGGCGCCCGGCCGCGCTCGCCTGCTGCTCGTCGATGTCCACGGTCGTCGCGGCGAGCCCGGCGGCACGCATCCGCCCGGCCAGCAGCCGGGCGAGCGGGGCCTCGCGGCCGGTCGGGCTGGGGATCGCGGTGACCGCGTGCACCGCCTCCCGCAGCCGGTCCTCGGTGACCTCGGCGAGGACGCGTTCCAGGACGTCGCTCACGGCTCGATCAGGGCCACGCCCATCCCCGTCAGCCACTCCGGCATCGCCGCGTACGCGAGCCTCCGCCCGGGCGCGAACCCGAGCGCCGCGGCCATCACGAGCCACGTCCGCAGCTCCTGGCCCCCGTTGCCGGCGGCCTCCTCGACGTCGGCCGAGGTCCAGGTCGCGTAGCGCGCGAGGTCACCGCGCTCGAGGTCGGCGAGGAACGCCTCGTCGAACCCGTCGGCGATCACGGGCCGCGCCGCGGTGATGATCTGCCGCCGGCGGCCGTCGTAGGACTCCCAGTCGCCGCGGCCGTTGAGCCAAGCCTCGACGAGGAACTCCTCGTCCTCGCCGTGCGGGTCGCGCCAGTCCGACGGCCAGGGCAGCCGGTGCGACAGCCCACCCGACGCGATCACCGCGACGCGCAGGTCGCCGGGCAGCGCGGCCACCGTGTCGGCGAGGTTGCGGCCCAGCGCCACGCAGCGGTCGAGGCGCGGCAGCGGCGCGGCGAACACGTTCACCACCAGCGGGACCACCGGCACGTCCAGGTCGCGCAGCACGTACTGGATCGCGTGGGTCTGCCCGTGGTCGATCTGCAGCCGCGCCGAGAGCGCGACCTCGGTGCCGCGGTCGACCAGCCCCTCCGCGAGCGCCTGCGCGACGTCGGGCCGGGTGCGCTGCGGGCCCTTCGGCGTGCCCGCCTCCCCCGCGCCCAGCACCTCGCCGACCCCGAGCGTGAACGCCGGGATCATGTCGAGCCAGAACCCGCGGAAGTGGTTGGACCCGACGATCACCGCGACGTCGGGACGGGCCGCGGCGACGGCGTCGCGGGCCTCGGCCAGGCCGTCGCGGAACCGCTCGGCGCCGTCGGTGTGCTCGACGCGGTCCCAGTGGGTGTTCATCAGCGTCGAGTGCGAGGCCCCGACGCCCACGACGATCCGGCTCATCGGGGTTCGAGCCCGTCGGCGCGCAGCCGGGCGTGCCGCTCGTTCGTGACCTCCTCGGCGAGCTTGCGCCACCGCAGCAGGGAGTCGTCGGGGCGGTAGAGCCGCTCGGGCGGGGCGTCGGTCAGCTCGACCATCCACTTGTCCTGCGCGGAGAACTGCCCGTGGAAGAGCCACCGCACGAAGCCCAGGTACTTCAGGTAGAAGGGCAGCGCCGCCGTGCCCTTCCGGAAGTCGGCCATGACGCCCACGTAGAGGTGGTTCGCGGCGTCCACCGGCACGTAGAACTCGTAGTGGATGAAGGACGGGTACGCGATGCGCAGCACGCCGGGCATCGACACCGACGCGAAGCCGGGGAACTCCTGGGCGGCGATCACCGGGTCGACCTCGCGGTGGCTGCCGGTGTTGCCGATGTTGGCCGTCGTCGTCGGCGGCTTGAGCTTCCACCACGCCTGCGAGTCCCAGCGGCCGAGGCCGGGGAAGTCCGCGGTCCAGTGCTGCTTCTCCTGGACGCGGTAGATCCAGCGCCCGCGCCGCACGATCCGCGTCTCGTTCCACACCGGCATCGACTTGAACAGCCGCCACAGCGACGTGCGGTGCAGGTACTTCGCGTGGCCCTCGTCGTAGCCGTTCTCGCAGGCGAAGCGCCAGTTGCCCTCGCGCGGCTGCATCCGCGAGCCCAGCACGGCCTCGTTGGCGACGAGCTCCTCGGGCAGCTGCTCGTCGATCGGGTGCGGCTCCTCCCCGTCGCCGACGAACACCCACACCATCCCGAGCCGCTCGGCGACGTCGTAGGTCGGCTGGGTGACCTTGCCGCAGATCGGGCTGTCGGGGCCGTCGGTGATGGCCGCGACGAGGTCGCCGGACGCCAGGTCGAACGTCCACCCGTGGTACGGGCAGGAGATCGTGCCGGGGAACTGCTGGTCGCCCTCCGAGAGCGGCACGCCCCGGTGCGGGCACCGGTCGACCAGCGCGTACGCGGTGCCGGCGTCCCGGATGAGCACGATCTTCTCGCCGAGCAGCGTGACCTGCTTCGGCTTCCCCGTCAGCTGCGAGGAGTAGCAGACGGGGTACCAGTAGCCGCGGAACCCGGCGGCGGCCGCCTGGTAGTGCGGCCAGGTCGACCAGTCCTGCCGGCCGGGCAGGCGCCCGGCCCGGCGGGGCCGCGACCGCGGTGGCGTAGGTGAGGTGACCACCCCGCCAGTGCAGCACCGGGGACGGCGCCGCCCCACCGCGCCGGTCCGCTCACCGGACCCGCGTCACCGGTTCAGCGGCCCTCGAACCGGGGCTCCCGGCGGTCGAGGAACGCCTGCAACCCCTCGGCGGCGTCGGCGGTCGCGGTCAGCTCGCGCACCCCCGCGGCCTCGACGTCCAGCGCCTCGGGCAGCGGGCGGCCCCAGCCGTCGTCGACGACGCGCTTGAGCAGCCCGATCGCCGCGGTCGGCTTCGCGGCCAGAGCTCGCGCCTCCGAAGCCACGGCGGCGTCGAAGCCGTCGGCGGGCACGACGCGGTCGACCAGCCCCAGCGCGAGCGCCCGGTCCGCCGGCAGCCGCTCGCCGGAGATCATCAGCTGCTTCGCGACGTGCGGGCCGAGCAGCCGCGGCAGCCGCTGGCTCCCGCCCGCCCCCGGGAACAGGCCCAGCGCGATCTCGGGGAAGCCGATGGTCGCGTCCTGCGCGAGCAGCCGCAGGTCGCAGGCCAGCGCGAGCTCGGCGCCGCCGCCCAGGGCGTGGCCGTTGAGCCCGGCGACCACCGGCTTCGGGGCCAGCTCGATCGCGCGCTGCACCGCGATCCAGCGGCGCATGCGCTCCTGGGTGCCGGCCGAGAGGTCGCGCATCACCGCGATGTCGGCGCCGGCGACGAAGAACCGTCCCGTGCCGGTGACCACGATCGCCCGGACGTCGGGGTCCCGCGCCAGCGGCGGCAGGACGGCGACGAACTCCTCGATCATGTCGGGATCGACGGCGTTCGCCGGCGGCCGGTCGATGCGCACGGTGGCGACGGCCCCGTCGCGGGTCACGTGCAGGACGCTCACGTCGTCACCCCCGCAGCGCGCAGGTCGGCGAGCTCGGCGTCCCCGAGGCCGAGGAGCCCGCCGAGGACCTCGGCGGTGTGCTCGCCGAGCAGCGGTGCCGGCCGCTCGACGACGGCCGGCGTCGCCGCGAGCCGCGCGACGACCCCCTCGTGCCGGACCGGGCCGGCGACCGGGTGGTCGAGCACGGGGTAGAAGCCGCGGGCGGCGAGGTGCTCGTCGTGCTCGACGAGGTCGCGCCCGGTGGCGACCGGTGCGGCCGGGACGCCGGCGGCCTGGAGCACGGTGGCCGCGTCGAGGGGGTCGCGGCACGCGAGCCAGGTGGCCAGGTCGGTGTCCCCCGTGACATCGCGCAGCCGGCGGTCCGCCCCGCTCGCCGCGACCGCCACCCAGCGGTCCTCCCCGGCCGCGCGGTGGACGCCGCCCGCGCTCGGCGGCTCCGGCTCGCCGAGCGCGGCGCGGACCACCTCGGGTCCCACCGTCGCCGCCATCGCCTCGAGCTGGGCGAGGTCGACGTGCCCGCCCCGGCCCTGCGCGAGCATCGTCAGCGTCGCGAGGACCGCCGCGTTGGCCGCGACCATGTCGCCGAGCCCGAACGTCAGGCCCTGCGGCGGGCCGCCGGGCTCGCGGGTGGCGTCGGTGAGGCCGGCCATGGCGGCGAGGGTGTCCGCGAACGTCACCGCGTCGCGCCACGGCCCGGTCGCGCCGAGACCGGCCATCGAGACGAGCAGGACACCCGGGTGGCGCTCCTGCAGCGACGCCGCGTCGAGGCCCCAGCGCGCGAGGGTGCCGGGGCTGAAGTTCTCGATCACCACGTCGCAGTGCGGCACCAGCCGGCGCAGCAGCTCGACGCCGCGGGGGGTGCGCAGGTTCAGCGCGACGCTGCGCTTGCCGCGGTTGACGTTGAGGAAGTAGCCGCTGTCGTCCGGGTCGGCGCCGGGGCGCAGGTGCATCGACGGCGCGAACCGCGTCGGGTCCTGCCGGTGCACCGACTCCACCTTGATCACGTCTGCGCCGTGCTCGGCGAGCTGGCGCGTCGCGTACGGGCCGGCGAGCACCCACGTCAGGTCCAGGACCCGGACGCCGTCGAGGGGCCGGCGCCCGGGACGGGGACGCCGGGCCCGGCGCTCCTGCCGCCACGGCTGCTCGGCCGGGGCGTCGCCGAGGGCGTCGAGGCACGGCGTCGGCGCCGGGCTCCACGCGACGCCGACGTCCTCGACCGCGCCGCCGGGCAGCGCCGGGTCGCGCACCGTGCGGAAGAACCCGCGCGCCCGCAGCTGCGGGTTCCCGGTCAGCCTCGCGGGGGCGACGACCTCGGCCCAGGGCAGCGCCCGCCGACGTCCCTCGGCCGCCACCGTCGCCGCGGACCGCCGGGCCACGAACCGGGCGACGACGGCGTCGACGTGCGCGCGCTCCAGCCACCGCACCAGCGGGTCGGACCAGCGCGCGTCGGTCAGGTCCTCGGCCTCGCTCTCCTCGACCAGCCAGGCCAGGAGGTCGGTCCACATCCGCTCGCTGCCCGACCACCCGCCGGCGACGAACCCGGAGCGCGCCGGGAAGACCCGGTGGGCGACGTGCTCGTAGACGCCGCCCGTGCGCCCGGGCACGCGCCCGGCGTGGATCCAGGTGATCGCGCCGGTCTCGAGGGTCGCCGCGACCGCCTCCTGCGCGGAGACGTCCACCAGCTGCCCCTGCCCGGTCCGGTCGCGGGCCAGGAGCCCGAGCAGCGCCGCGGTGGCCGCGTGCGCCCCGGCCAGCCCGTACGCGGCCCCGAACGGCGGTGGGCGGGGCGGGCCGTCGGGCCGCCCACCCAGCCAGGTCATGCCACCCGCCGAGGCGAGCACCAGGTCGTCGCCCCGCCACGCGCACCGCGGCCCGGTCAGCCCGAACGGCGTGACGACCACGTGCACCGCGTCCGGCCACCGCGACACCCCGCCCGGCCCGATCCCGCGCAGCGTGTCCACCGGCCCGCTCTCGAGCACGACGTCGGCCTCCGCGGCCAGCGCGTCGAGGTCGCCGGACGGCACCCGGCGCTTGCCCGCGTGCCAGTGGGTGCGGGCGGCGAGGTCGTCCCCGCCGGAGTCACCGCCGGGGTCGACGCGCAGCACGTCGGCGCCGATGCCCACCAGCGCGCGGGCGCCGGCGGCGCCGAGCGGGTCGGTCAGGTCGAGGACACGCACGGGGCCTCCCCGTCCCAGGTGTCGGCGGTGACGCCGTCGGCGGCGAGCGCCGGCTTGCGGACCTTCCCGCTCGCCGTCCGCGGCAGCTCCCCCACGACGCGGACGTAGCGCGGCACGGCATGGCGGGGCAGCCGGCCGCGGCAGTGGTCCGCGACGGCCGCCGGGGCGACCGGGCCCGCCACGACCGCGAGGACCTCCTGCTCGGTGAGCTCGGAGTCCACGCCCACCACCGCGACGTCGACGACGCCGGGCAGCGTCCGCAGCACCTGCTCGACGTCCCAGGCCGCGACGTTCTCCCCGCGCCGGCGCACGACGTCGCCGCGGCGCCCGGCGAACGTCAGGTAGCCGTCGGCGTCGAGGCGACCCCGGTCGCCGGTGGTGAACCAGCCGCCGGGCGCCGGCCCCTCACCCGCGTAGCCGAGGAACGCGACGTGCGCGACCCGCGGGCGGGCCGCGATCCGCCCGACCTCGCCGGCGGCCACCGGGCGCCCGTCGTCGTCGAGGATCGCCACCTCGTACTCGGGCACGACGCGCCCGGCGGTGCCCGGACGCCGGTCGCGCGGGGTGCTGATCGCGACGTCGGCGAGCTCGGTGCAGGCGTAGGCCTCGAGGGCGAGGACGCCGAAGCGGTCGCGGAACCGCTGCGCCAGGTCGGGCGGGGCGGGCGCGCCGTAGGCCAGGCGCACGTCGTGGACCTCGTCCTCGGGGCCCGGCGGCCGGCGCTCGAGGATCGCGAGCATCGCGCCCATGAAGTTGAACGCGGTGACGCCCTCGGCCCGGCACGTGGCCCAGAAGCCCGACGCCGAGAAGCGCGGGTGCGCGACGAGCGTCGCCCCGCTGAGCAGGGCCGGGAGCAGGCCGGCGTGGCGGACGTTGATGTGGTGCCACGGGAAGACGTTGAACAGGACGTCGCCAGGGCCGTAGCCCATCGCCCCCGCCACGGTGCGCGCCTGGCGCAGCGCCGCGAAGTGCGGCAGGACCGCGGCCTTCGCCCGCCCGGTGGTGCCCGACGTGCTCATCACCGCGAGCGGGTCGCCCGGCGCCGGCGCCGCGCGGGCGAGGGGTCGGGGCCGCTCGTCGACCACCCGCGGCAGGGTCGACGTGCCCGGCGCCCCGACGAGCATGACCGGGCCCACCTCCCGCAGGACGGCGAGGCGCTCGGGCCCCACGCCGGCGTCGACCAGCGCGAGCCGGACGTCCGCCGTCGCCAGCAGGGCACGGACCGCGGGGGCGGGCAGGTCCGCGGCGACCGGCACCTCGACCGCCCCGAGCAGGCCCAGCGCGAAGATGGTGGTCACGGCGGCGGGATCGGGCGCCAGGCACGTCGCGACCGCGGCGCCGCGGGGCACCAGGCCGGCGAGGTGCGCGGCGGCCGCCCGCGCCCCGGTCTCGACCTCGCCGACCCCGGCCCGCGTCCCGTCGGGGAACCGGACCAGCGGGGCGTCCGGATCGGCCGCGGCGCGCCGCGCGAGCGCCGCGACCGGCGTCGTCACCCCGCCGTCGGTGCCGTCGATGCCGTCGATGCCGTCGCTCAGCAGGCGGCCCTCCCCTCTCCGTGCGGGGACGGTCCCGGGCGCCGCCGAGCGCCCACAACGTCCCGGTCCGCCAGGCGGTCCGCCGGACCGGGTCCACCCAGCGGACCGGGAGCTCGTGGGCCGCGTGTGGTCCGGGTGACGCTGCGCGGATGCGCTTCGGGTACGCGGACTCCCCCCGCGGCCAGCTGCACTACGCGGAGGCCGGCGCGGGACCGGTGGTGCTGCTGCTGCACCAGTGCCCCCGCTCGCACGACGAGTTCCGCGAGCTGCTGCCGTTGCTCGCCACCGACCACCGCGCCATCGCGATGGACATGCCCGGCTACGGCCAGAGCCACGGGCTGCCCGCGCCGCAGACCATCGAGGACTACGCCCGTGGCGCGCTCGACCTCCTCGACGCCCTCGCGATCGACCACGCCGCCGTGCTCGGGCACCACACCGGCGGGGCGGTGGCCCTCGAGGTCGCCGCGAGCGCCCCGGAGCGCGTCACGGGCGTCGTGCTGTCCTCCGCGCCGTGGGCCGACGAGGCCTTCCGCACCGCGCGGCGGGACGGCCCGGGCGTCGACGACGCCGAGCGTGACGACGACGGCATCCACCTCACGACGTGGTGGGGCCAGCGGGCGCCGCACTACCCGGAGCCGGTCGCCCCGCTGCTCGACCGCCTCGTGCGCGACGCCCTGGCGCCGGGCGTGGACCCGCGGGAGGGTCACCTCGCCTGCCGGCGCTACGCGATGGAGCGACGGGCGCCGCTGGTCCGGGCACCGGCGCTGGTGCTCACCGGGGACGCCGACCCGTTCGCGCTGCCCGCCCTCGACCCGCTGGCCGACGCGCTCACCGGCGCCGCGTCGGTCACCCGCGCCGTCATCGCCGACGGCACGCTCGCCCTGATGGAACGGCACGCCGACGAGGTCGCCGCCGAGGTCCGTCCCTTCCTGGCCACCCTTGACGCTGCCGAACCGGCAGGACGAGCGTGACGCCACCACCACGGTGAGGAGGACCCATGGCCGCTGTCGCCGTGGACGCCCCGCAGCAGCCGGACGCCGGCTGCCCGAACTCCGTCCTGGGCAAGGCCCGCCTGATCCTGGGCGCGTTCGAGGCCGGGGCGTACCGCCTGCGCCTCACCGAGCTCAGCCGGCGCTCCGGTGTCGCCAAGGCGTCCTGCTACCGGATCGCGCAGGAGCTGGTGCAGTGGGGACTGCTCGAGCGTGTCGGCGACTCCTACCAGCTCGGGCTCGCCGTCTTCGAGCTCGGCCAGCGCGTCCCGGTCTCCGCGGTGCTGCGCGTGGTCGCCCGGCCGCTGCTGGTCGACCTCTTCGCCGCCACCCGCGCCACCGTCCACCTCGCCGTGCTCGAGGGCAGCCACGTCCTCTACGTCGAGAAGGTCGCGGGCGAGGCCAACATCCTCACCCACTCCGAGGTCGGCGGCCGGCTGCCCGCGACCTGCACCGCCACCGGCAAGGTCCTGCTCGCCACCCGTCCCGAGGGCGAGGCCGTCGTCGCAGGCCTGGACGGGACGCCGCTGGTCCGCCCGACGTCGCGGAGCACCCCGACGCCCGAGGCCCTGCGCGCCCAGCTCGTCGAGGTTCGCCGGGCCGGGTTCGCCGTGGAGCTGGAGGAGACGAAGGTCGGCTTCGGCAGCGTCGCGGTGCCGGTCGTCGGCGCCGACGGGTCGGTGTCCGCGGCGGTGTCGACGACGCTCCCGGCCGACCGGATCGCGACGGCCCGCCTCGTCCCCGCGCTCCGGGCGACGGCGAACGGCATCGCCCGCGCCGTCGAGCGCCGGCTGCTCGAGCGCGGCGCGGGCGCCGAGGTGCCGACCCCGCTCCTGTGATCGGTCAGCGGACGAGGGACGCCGTCCAGATCCCGGCGAGCCAGGCCGCGTAGGCCTCGTCGCTCCAGCCCTGCCGGTCCACGAGGGTGAGCCACAGCGCGCCGTCGGTGGTGGCGAAGAGGATGTCGCGGCAGGCGTCCTCGGTGACGGCCAGCCGCCCGGTGGCCACGGCGGCCCGCGCGTGCTCGCCCAGGCTCTCGAGGCGGGCCCGGTCGATGGTGTCCAGCAGCTCGGCCGCGGCCGGGTCGGCACCCGCGGCGCCCCGGACGGCCCGGAGCAGCCGCGCTGTGCGCCGCATGATCGCCGTGTTGACGGTGGCGAACGCGGTCAGCCGGGTGGCGAGGTCCGGCTCGGCGAAGACCGCGCGCAGCTCGGGGCGCTCCAGGAGGTGGACGTCGCGGTCGTCGCCGCCGACGGCGACGTCCCACGCACGGTGCAGGACACCGACCTTGGTGCCGAACGCGGCGTAGACCGTCTCGACGGCGACGCCCGCGGCCGCCGCGACCTGCGTGAGCGTCGTGGCCCCGTAGCCCTGCGCCACGAAGAGGTCGTGGGCCGCGGCGAGGACGCGCCGCTGGTTCTCCTGCGCCTGCTCGCGGCGGCGCGAGGAGTCGTAGCGCCTCTTGACGCCGTCCGACATTCGCCCCACCCTTTCTGTATTCGATACGGCACCACTGTAGTGGAGGCGAGCGCGATGGCCGAGGTCGACGCGTTCCTGGCGGACATGCTGCCGCGGCAGCTCGAGGCGGAGCGGGCGCTGTGCGGCGGCGACGCGGACGCGCGGGAGGACACGTGGTCGTCGCGGGACCCGGTGACGCTGTTCGGCGCCGCGGTGGCCCTGCGGCGGGGGCGGGCCGAGGTCGGCGGGACGTTCGCGTGGCTCGCCGGCCGCTTCGATGGCAAGCGCCTGGAGCACTACGACCTCGAGCTCGTCGCGGCCGGGGCCAGCGGCGACCTCGCCTACACCGCGGGCTTCGAGCACAAGACGTTCGCCACCGCCGACGGCCCGCTGAGCTACACCCTGCGCGTCACCCACACCTACCGCCGCGAGGACGGCCGGTGGCGGATCGTGCACCGCCACGGCGACCGGCCGCCCGAGGGGACCTCGCTGCCCGTCCTCAGATGACCCCGCGCGCCCGCAGGTCCGCCCGCCCGGCCGCGTCGATCCCGATCTCGGCGAGGACCTCGTCGGTGTGGGCACCCAACGGCGGGCCGAGGTGGTCGACCCGCCCCTCGACACCGCTCAGGCGCGGCACCGGGGCCTGCACGAGCAGGCTCCCCAGCTCGTCGTCGGGCACACGGCGGAACACCTCGCGGGCCACCATCTGCTCGTCGGCGACGAGATCGGCGATCGTGTAGACGGGCGCGGCGGCGATCTCGGCGGCCTCGAACACCGCCATCGCGTCGTCGAGCGTGCGGTGCGCGACCCAGTCGGCGACGACGGCGTCGACCTCGGTCGCGCGGGCCAGGCGGCGCTGCGGGTCGGCGAACTCCGGGTCCTCGGCGAGGTCGGCGCGCCCGATCGCGCCGAACACCCGCAGCGCGACGGTCGGCGCGCTGCCCGACATCGCGATCCAGCGGTCGTCGGCGGTGCGGTAGGTGTTGCGCGGGGCCGAGATGTCCCAGCGGTTGCCGGTGCGCCCGGGCACCCGGCCGGTCGCGTCCCACGTCAGCAGCGACTGCTCGATGAGCCGGGCCAGGGGGTCGACGAGGTTGACGTCCACGAGCCGCCCCTCGCCGGTGCGGGTGTCGCGCTCGTAGAGGGCCACCATCACTGCGTACGCCGCCGACAGCGACGCGACGCCGTCGGCGAGCATGAAGGCCGGGAGGGTCGGCGGGCCGTCCGGCTCGCCCGTGAGGTGGGCGAACCCGCTCATCGCCTCCCCGAGCGTCCCGAAGCCCGGGTGCTCGGCCTTCGGCCCCTCGAGCCCGAAGCCGGTCACGTGCAGCACGACGACGCGGGGGTGCTGCGCGCGCAGCCGCGCGTAGTCGAGCCCCCAACGCCGCAGCGTCTGCGGGCGGGTGTTGACGACGACGACGTCGCACGACGCCGCGAGCCGGCGCGCGACGTCCTGGCCCTCCGGTTCGCGCAGGTCGACCGTCACCGACCGCTTGTTGCGGGCGACGCTCTTCCACATCAGCCCGACGCCGTCGCGCTGGGCGCCCCACCCGCGGATCGCGTCGCCGACGCCCGGCGGCTCGAGCTTGACGACGTCCGCCCCGAGCTCGCCGAGGTAGGTGGCGGCGAGCGGCCCCGCCGCGAGCGAGGCCATGTCGAGCACGCGGAGGCCCGCGAGCGGGAGGGCGGTCACGGCCGGACCCTACGTCTCGCGATCGACAGTCCAGACTGCACAGTTCAGGCTGACGGTCTATCGTGGAGATCGTGACGGACACCCAGCAGCTCAGCGGATCCGCCGTCCGGGCCGCGCACGAGGTGCGCGTGGCGGTCGGGCGGCTGCGCCGGCGCCTGCGCGAGTCGTCGGAGCGCGACGAGCTGACGCCCTCGCAGACGTCGCTGCTCAGCCGGCTCGACCGCGACGGCCCCCGCACGGCCAGCGAGCTCGCGGCCGCCGAGGGCGTGCGCCCGCAGTCGGTGGCGGTGTCGGTCGGCGTGCTGGAGGAGCGCGGCTTCGTGACGCGCCGGCCCGATCCCGGGGACGGCCGACGCCAGACGATCTCGCTGGCGCCCGCCGGGCGCGCGTTGCTGGACAGCACCCGCGCCGCCGGCGAGGAGTGGCTGGCCCGCGCGCTGCACGACCGGCTGACCGAGGACGAGCGCGCCACGGTGATCACCGCGATGGGCCTGCTCGACCGGATCAGCAGCCGGTGACCGCCGCCCTGCAGCGCCTGAGCCCGCACGCGGCGCCCGCGCCCGACCGCTTCGACCGGCGCCTGGTCGCGCCCATGATCCTCGGCGCGATCCTCAACCCGATCAACTCCTCGATGATCGCGGTCGCGCTCATCCCCATCGGCATCGCGCTCGGGGCGCCGCCGTCGCAGACCGCGTGGCTCGTGTCGGGGCTCTACCTCGCCACGGCGATCGGCCAGCCGGTGGTGGGACGCCTCGTCGACCTCTACGGCGCCCGGCGGCTCTTCCTCGTCGGCGCGACGCTCATCGGCGTCGGCGGGCTGGTCGGCGCGCTGGCCCCGTCGATCGGGGTGCTCGTGCTGGCCCGGGTGCTGCTCGGGCTCGGCACGTGCGCCGGCTATCCGGCGGCGATGACGCTGATCCGCGGCGAGGCCGGCCGCACCGGGCAGGAGAGCCCGGCGGGCATCCTCACGGTCCTCGCGGTGTCCACGCAGACGGTCGCGGTCATCGGCCCGACGCTCGGCGGCTTCCTCATCGGCGCCGGCGGCTGGCGCGCGACGTTCACCGTCAACGTGCCGCTCGCGCTGGCCTGCCTCGTGCTCGGCGCGCTGTACCTGCCCCGCGCGGCGGCCGCCGGCGGCGGCGTGCGCGCGGTCGCCCGGGCGGTCGACCCGGTCGGGATCGCCCTGTTCGTCGCCACCCTCGTCGCCCTGCTGCTCTTCCTCACGCACCTGAGCGCCGACCTGTGGTGGCTGGTGGCGGTGACGGTCGTGGCCGGCGCGGCCCTCGCGTGGTGGGAGCTGCGGACGCCCGCGCCGTTCCTCGACCTGCGGCTGCTCGGCGGCAACGGGCCGCTGCTCGCGACCTACGGGCGCTCCTACCTCGCGGCGATCACGTCGTACGCCCTGCTCTACGGCTACACGCAGTGGCTCGAGGAGGGCCGGGGGCTCTCGCCGCAGGTCGCCGGGCTCGTCCTGCTGCCGATCTTCGGCGCCGGGATCGTCGTGTCGACGGTGACGGGCCGGCGCAGCGAGATCCGCGGCAAGCTCGTCGTCGGCGCGTTCTCCCAGGTGCTGGTCGCGGTGCTGCTGCTGTTCGTCGGCGGCGGCAGCGCGATCTGGTTCCTGCTCGCCCTGGCCGTGCTCGCCGGCGTACCGCAGGGCCTGAACAACCTCGCCAACCAGAACGCCGTCTACTTCCAGGCCGACGCGGAGCGTCTCGGGTCGTCGGCGGGGCTGATGCGGACGTTCTTCTACCTCGGCGCGATCACGGCGTCGGCGGCCAACGGCATCGTCTTCCGCGACGGCGCCACCAC
The DNA here is from genome assembly GCF_039542135.1 of Actinomycetospora chlora. Classification (NCBI taxonomy): domain Bacteria; kingdom Bacillati; phylum Actinomycetota; class Actinomycetes; order Pseudonocardiales; family Pseudonocardiaceae; genus Actinomycetospora; species Actinomycetospora chlora. The sequence continues at coordinate 9,080 of NZ_BAABHO010000066.1, read as the reverse complement.
CCCGGGCGTGCACGAGCTCGCGGTCGTCATGATCGTGGCGTCCGGGCTGTTCCTGGTGCTGACCCTCGCCGACCGCTCGCTCGCGCGCGTCAGGCCCGGCTCGCCTCCCGCGGCCGCAGGTAGATGAGGCCCTCGCGCCGCGGGGCACCGCTGCGCGGCTCGCTGGGCTCCCGCGCCGCGGGCACGTCGACCGTGGGCGCCTCGTCCGGGACCGGGTCCCCCGGCTCGTCCGCGCCGAGCCGGCGCTCGAGCGCGACGATCCGCTGCTGGGCGCGGGCGACGAGGTCGGGGTCGTCGGTGCGGTCGAGGGCGGCCACCAGCCAGTTCACCGCGCCGCGGTCCCAGCGCCCGGGCTGCGGGGCGTGCGCGGCCGAGCGCTCGGCGAGCGTCACGCCGAGCCGGTAGAGGGCCTCGGGGGCGAGGTCGTCGGGCGGCACCTGGGTCGCGAGCCAGAGGGCGACCTGGTCCTCGCCGCGGGCCAGCGCCACCCGCGCGACGCGGGCACGGTCGGCGGCGTCGAGGCGGTGCCACAGGTCGCGGGCGAGCTCCTCGGGCACGGGCCACCCGCCGGGGCCGTCGGCGAGGCGGGCGAAGACCCGGTCGGCCGCGAGGCGGGCGCGGCCGCCGTCGGTGGCCACCTCGTGCAGCAGCCGCATCCCGCCGTGGTCGGTGCGGACGAGCTCGCGGGCGGCGCGGCGCAGCCCGCCGCGGCCCGGGGCCGGGACGCCGAGCGCGGCCAGGTGCACGGGCGCGACCTCCGCGAGCAGGGCGGGCGTCAGCGGCAGGGGGACGCCGAGGCGGTCCCAGTCGACCGCGGTGCGCAGCAGCGCGAGCGGCACGAGCGACGACCAGCCGACGGGGTCGAGCACGGCGCGGGCCCGCGCGATCGGCCGGACGTGCTCGCCGAAGGGGCGGCCGTCGTCCGCGGGCGGGACCTCGACCAGGGCGGCGTCGAGCACCGCGTGGGTGGCCGGCTCGAGGAAGGCGTCGAGGAAGCCGCGGCGGGTGGTCACGACGAGGCGGACCGTGGGGTCGAGCCCGGCGACCAGGTCGCCGGTGATCTGGTCGAGCAACGCCGGTGGGGCGTCGTCGACGAGGACGACGGCGGGGCCGGACCGGGCGGCGAGGGTGCGCGCCTGACCGACGGCGGCGGCGAGGTCGGCGGTGTGCGGGTCGGCGACCGGCAGCAGCAGCCCGTCCCCCAGCATGCGGCGCAGCGCGCGGTGCACGGCCCGCGAGGTCCCGGCCAGACGCTGGCCCGCGACCACCACGAGCGGGCGCTCGGCGCCCAGCGCGTCCTCGAGGGCGTCGTCGACCGGCCGCGGCACGTACGCCGCGGCCGCGTCGCCGTCCCGGACCCCGACGACCTCGGGCCCGGCCTCCGCCGTCCGTCCGGCGCCGTCGAACGGCGTGCCCGCGCGCTGACCTCGCTGACCTCGTTGCCCCCTGGCCATCCACGCAGTGTCACCACTCCACGACCGAGTGACCAGTCGACGATCTCGATCTCACCCGTTTGCCCGGCGCGTCGCGCGCGTCGCCAGACGGCGACGTCGGGTAACGCCGGGTCGGGGCGCGCGTGGGGGATCAGCTCGCGATCGCGATGTCGGCGTGGTCGGCCTGGTCGGCGGAGAAGACGACGCCGCGACGGCTCCCGACGACGACGCGGTACGAGTCCGAGGCCTCGGCGGAGATGCTGTAGCTGAACCGGCACGCGTTGCCGTACCCGTAGCTGCTGCTCGACGTGCTCACCACAGAGCCGGAGCCGAGCGCTCCCTGGCCGACCTGCTGGCCCTGCTCGTCGTAGACGAGGACCGAGAGGCCGGGCTCGAGGTCGCTGTACCACCCGGTGCCGTTGCAGGAGGTCCCGACGGCCAGGTAGTTGCTCGCGTAGAAGGTCACGGTGCCGCTGACGGTCGTCGCCGGCGCGAGCACGGTGCCGAAGAGCCCGAGGACGACCACGACCGCGCCGACGGCGCCGAGGATCCAGGGCCAGCGCGGGCGCCTGGCGTGCGGGGCGATGACCGGGGCCATGCCCGCCGGCCCGCCCAGCCCGGCGGGCGGCGGGCCCCAGGAGCCCATCGGGGGCACGGGCCCGGTCGTCGGCGGGCGCATCGGCGGGCCCGGGACGGGCATCGGCCCGGACCACGGCGCCGGGCTGCCGACCTTCACCGGCCGTCGGAACTGCTGCGTCTGCGCGTCGTCGATCACCAGGACCCCCGATCCCGTGGCGCGCCGGGTGCGCCGCCATGCCGCCTCTCTCGCCGCCGCGACCTGCGGCGTTACTGCTGTCGCCCGCGGGGGTGAACGCCGTAACGCGAGGGACCGGCCGCGGCGATGCCGAGGCGTCGGGCCACCGCGGCCCGCGCCTCGTCGGGGGGATCCAGCTCATGTCCACGTGCCGCTGCGGCGCACCACTCGCTCCGTCCGCCACCGGCTGCCCGCGATGCGGGGCCCGTCCGCTCGGGCCCGGCGCGGGGCCGCGTCCGGTGCCGCGTCCGGTGCCGCGTCCGGTGCCGCGTCCGGTGCCGTCGATGCCGCGGTCCGCGGTCACGACCCTGGCGCGCCCGGCGACCCCGGTCGCGGTCGTGGCGCCGCCGCTCGCGCCGCCCGCGCCGACGCACAGCGCCGGCGCCCCCGCCTGGATGGGCTGGACCGTCGCCGTGGCGGGCCTGCTCGTCGCCGGCCTCCTCGTCGCGGTCGGCGTGCTGGTGCTCCGCCCGCCGTCGGTGACGGTTGCGGCCCCGGCGCCGGTCACCACCACCCGCACCGTCACGCCCGCACCGTCCGCGGGTGACTCCGTCAGCGGGTACCGCAGCGCCACCGACTCCGAGCCGACCAGCGCCGCTCTGCTCTCCGAGGGCGTCGACGCCGACCGCTGGCAGGTCGAGGCCCTCGTCGGGAGCTGGGTGCCCCAGCTGTCGTCCAAGCGCGTCGGCACCGTCGCCGACGGCATCACCTACGACAGCACCGCGATCCTCGCGCACCGCAACCAGCTGGCCGACCGGTACGGCCCGGTCCTGCTCCTCGACTCCTCGGACTGGCCGGTGTTCCGCGAGAGCGGCTACACGGTCGTCGTCGCGGCCCACCCGTTCGCGACCGCCGCGCAGGCCAACGCCTGGTGCAGCGCCCAGGGCCTCGGCGCCGACGACTGCTTCGCCAAGCGCCTTGCGCACATCGGCAGCTCCGCCGACAACACCGTGATGCGGGGCTGATGACGATGACCACCGTTCACCCGTTCCACACCGCGCCCCGGCACCGACCGGCGCCCGCGTCCGCCGTGCCCGACCTCGCCACCCTCGTGCCGTGGCGGGCGTGGCTGCACCACCCCGCCCTGCGGACCGCACCGGTGGTCCTCGTCCTGGCGCTGATCGTCGTGCCGCCGCTCGGCCTGCGGCTCGCCGCCGACCACCTCGACGCGGCGGTCCTCCTCTTTGCCGCCTACTTCGGCGCGGCGTGGTGGCTCGTCCTGCGCACCGTGCTGCAGCCGGTCTCGCCCGGCCGCGGCCTCGAGGGCACGCTCGTCGGCCTCGCGCTGATCACGCAGGTGCCGCTCGCGATGTGGCTGGAGGAGCTGCTCGAGGCAGACTCGGAGCACCTCCTCGCCGGGATCGTCACCGTCGGCGTGCCCGAGGAACTCGTGAAGGCGCTGCCTGTGGCGGCCATCGTTCTCTGGCTGCGTTCGCGCGGGCGGCTGCTCGCGCCCCGCGACGTCCTGTTCCTCGGAGTCGTCAGCGGCATCGTGTTCGGCTGCGCCGAGGCCGTGCACTACGTCCTTGACTACTACGTCGACGTCGTCGGGCGGCAGGACGCGCTGGCGGTGCTGTGGCGTCTCGTCGCCAACCCCGTCGTGCATGGCGCCTGGGCCGGCATCGCCGCGTACTTCGTCGGGCTGGCCGCGTCCCGGGAGCCTGCGCAGTGGGCGCCGCTCGCCGGTCTCGGCCTCGGGCTCGCCGCAGTCCTGCACGGCGTCAGCAACTGGGTAGCCGACAGCTGGGCCTGGGTGCTCGTCGCGGGCGTGAGCGCGCTGCTGCTCCTCGCGTACTCGACGGTCGGCGTGCCGGCACGCGTCCAGGCCGACCCGCCGACCACGCCCATCGCCTTCCGCGGCCCCGACGGACGCTGGTGGGCATGACCGTCAGACCTCGGCGCGCTCCCGCACGAGGGTGACGAACGCCGTCGCGGCCGGGCCGAGCGTGTCGTCCCGGCGCAGCACGAGGTAGAGGCAGCGCTCCACCGGGTCGCCCTCGACGCGGGCGACGCGCACGCCGTCGCGTCCGTGGCGCTCGAGCGCCCAGGCGCTGACGACGCCGACGCCCTCGCCGGCGGCGACGGCCGCGATGACGCCCTCGTTGGTGTCGCGGATCGTCCAGCGCTGGTCGGTGATCAGCGGGGTGCCGCGGCCGGCCAGGGCGTCGGTGAACGAGCGCCGCGTGCCCGAGCCCTCCTCGCGCTCGACCAGCGGCGTCGCGGCGAGCTGCGCGACGGTCAACGTGTCGCCGGCGTCGTGGTCGCGCGGCACGGCGAGGACGATCTCGTCGGCCCCGACGACCACGGTGTCGAGGTCGTCGCCGTCGGGCTCGGCGCCGGCGAGCCCGACCTCGGCGGTGCCGTCGCGCAGCGCCGCGAACACCCCGGACGAGTCGGTGGCGACCACGTCGACGTCGAACTCGGGCTGCTCCTGCGCGAACGCCTCGACCAGGTCGGGCACGAGGAACTCGGCGGGGATACTGCTCGCCGCGACGGACACGGAGGTCGCCTCGGCGTAGGGGTCGTCGGTGCTCTGCTCCGGGGTGGTCACGGCGGTGTGCGTACCCGGTGGGCGAGGCCGTCACCCGGCTCCGGACGCCCTGCCGACACCGCTGGTCAGCGGCATCGCTAGCCTTTTCGGACGCTGCGGGAGTCGGGGGGCGGAGATGCGCACGACCAGGCCACGGAGGGTCCTCACGTTCGGGACCTTCGACCTCTTCCACGTCGGGCACCTCCTGCTGCTCGAGCGGGCCGCGACGTACGGCGAGCTCGTGGTCGGGGTCCCGGTCGACGACCTCGTGCTGGCCAAGAAGGAACGACGCCCCGTGTTCCCGGACCACCACCGCGTGGAGATCGTGCGGGCACTGCGCTGCGTCAGCGGCGTGTTCCTCGAGGAGGGCCCGGGCCTCAAGCGGCGCTACCTCCTCGAGCACCGCGCCGACCTGCTCGTCATGGGCGACGACTGGGCCGGGCACTTCGACGAGCTCGGGGACGTCTGCGAGGTCGTCTACCTCCCCCGCACCCCGTCGATCTCGACGACGACGACGATCGAGGCGATCGCCGCGTCGGTCGAGGTGCCGGCCGAGCTCCGGGCGGACCGTGCTCCGGCGGCGTGACCGCCACCCGGTCCGACGGCGCCCCGCCCTGCCCACGGGGCTGCTCGGCCGCCTGGCGCTCGGCGCGCTCCGGGCGCTGAACCACGTCGTCGCCGAGCGGGACACCCTCGCCGTGCTCGTCGGGATCCCCGACGTCGAGGACGGCATGATCGCCGTCGCCGACGAGCTGCTCGCCCGCGGCCGCGAGGTCGTGCTGCTGACGGCGGGGACGCGTGTGCCGGAGGGGTTCCACGACCCGCGGGTGCGGACGATCCCGCGGCGCGACCCGCGGGCGGTGTGGGCGTACCTGCGGGCGCGCGACGTCTTCACCACCCACGGCGTGTACGGCGAGCGCGGCGGCCCGACGCGCCAGCGGCTGACCTACGTCTGGCACGGCGAGTCGACCGGCAAGCGGATCGACCGCTACCTCGGCGGGCCCGCCAAGCCGTCCTCGACCGCCCCGGTGCTCTCCAGCGTCGGGCAGGCGTTCCGCTGCGCCGAGTTCGGGCTGGCGCCGCGGTCCGTGCCGGTCGTCGGCGCGCCCCGCAACGACCGGATGCTGCGCGCGCCGCGGGGCCCGCACCCCCTGTTCATCGAGCGCGCGCCGGCGCGGTGCCGACTGCTGTGGATGCCGACCTACCGGGCCGGCGCCGTCGGGCACCGCCGCCGCACCGACTCGACCCGCGGGCAGGCCGGCCTGCCGTTCGACCGCGACGAGCTCGCCGAGCTCGACCGCCGGCTGGCCGCCCTCGACGTCGCCGTGCACGTCAAGCTGCACCCGTTCGCCGCCGACGCCTTCGACCTGCGCACCTCCGCGCTCGTGCCGCTCACCGACGCGGACCTGTGGGCCGCGGGGCTGACGACCTACACCGCGCTCCCCCGGTTCGACGGCCTCGTCACCGACGTCTCCTCGGTGTGGATCGACCACCTGCTGCTCGACCGGCCGGTGGTCGTCGCGTTCCCCGACGTCGAGGAGTACCGCGCGACCCGCGGCTTCGCCCTCGAGCCCTTCGAGGACTGGATGCCCGCGCCGGTCGCCCGCACGGTGGACGACCTCGTCGACGAGATCGCGGCGGTCGCCGCGGGCGACGACCCCCACGCCGCGCGCCGGCGCGCCCGCCGGGCCCTGCTGCACGCCCACGACGACGACCGCTCGGCCGCGCGCCTGCTCGACGTCCTCGGGGCCGGCGCGGCCCGACCGGCCTAACCGGCCCAGGTCTCGAAGAACCGCACGTCGGCGCCGCCGGGGGCCAGGCGGAAGAACTCCCACCCCGCCACCGACGCGCCGGCGGCGGCGAAGCGGGGGTCGGACACCGAGCGCAGCGAGCCGTCGGGCAGGGCGAGGACGGCGGTGTCGCCGCGGTAGGCGACGTCCACGCGCAGCGGGCGCCCGTCCTGCGGCAGCCCCTCGCGGAAGGGGTCGCTCGCGACCTCCTGCAGGGTCCCGGCGACGAGCACGCCCACGGTCCAGCGCTGGGGCGTGACCGCGAGGTGGATGTGCCCCGAGCCCTCGGGGCGGCCGTCGAGGGCGAGCAGCGCGAGCGCGCCGTACCCGTCGCCGGGCCCGAAGCCGAACACCGCGCCCAGGCGGTCGACCCGCCCGACGACGCCGGTGAGGTCCTGGAAGACGTAGCTCGCCGACGCCGCGTCGGGCAGGTGCCCGACCAGCGCGCCCCCGGTGATCGACGGCGGCGGGCTGCCGAGGGGCTGCTGCACGGTGCGCAGCGGGACGCCCTCGTCGCCGCTGGTCGGCAGTGCGCCGGCGGGGTGCGCCGACCAGCGCGTCGCCACCCGGGTGGGGATGTCGGGGAACGCCGGGGCCGCGGACGCCGTGGCGCGGTGCCCGCAGCCCGCGACGGCCAGGCCGGCGGCGCCGAGACCCAGCGCGGCGAGGACGTGTCGGCGGGTCGGCACGGCGCCCATGGTGCAGCCCGGCGCGGGCGGGCCGGCGACCACCCCCGGACGGGTGCGGCGGGCCGGTGGGGGTGGGGTCGGGACGGGTCCTACGCTCGCCGGATGCCCGCGCGGAGCACCACAGGATGATCTCGCGGCGGGCGGCGCTGTCCGTGGCCGCGGGGACGCTCGCGCCCGTGGGGCTGGTCGCCGCGGCGTGTCCCGCGACCGCGACGCCCGGCGCCGCGCCCGGCCCGCCCGGGCCCCGTCAGGCCCCGCCGCCGTAGGGCGACGACGTCCGCGCCGCCGCCGGCGCGGCCCTGCCCGCCGCCGGGGCGCTGGTGCTCGGCGCCGGGGTGTACCAGCTCTCGGGGCCGCTGCGGGTCGGGCCGGCGCAGGACCTGCTCGGCGCGGGCGGCAACCTCGCCGGCGCCGCCACGACGCTGCGCTGCACCGCGCCGGAGGCCGGCGTCGTCGTCACCGACAGCGCGGGCATCTCGGGCAACCTGCTGATCGACGGCGCGGGCGTCGCGCAGGCCCCGTTCGTGCGCGCGTTCGGGGGCGGCGCCGCGCAGCGCACGTTCCTCAACCTCTCGGTGGTCGGCAGCGCCGCGGACAACGTGCTGGTCGCCGGCGCGCAGAACGACACGTGGATCGGCTGCAACGCCCAGGAGGCGGCGCGGGACAACCTCGTGCTCGACCAGGGCGCCGGCGGGCACGCGTTCGTGCGCTGCGAGTTCAACGCCGCCGGCCGCTACGGGCTGCGCTGCGACCGCGAGATCGCCGGCGGCCCCTACGCCGTGCCGACCGACAACACGTTCGACCACTGCCTCTTCGAGCGCGAGAGCAGCAGCGGCACGGGCGTCAGCCAGGCCTTCCTGCCCGCGGTCGACGCGCTGACCTTCACCGCGTGCTCCTTCTACGCCACGGCCGCCTCGACCGGCCCGCGCCTCGACGTCCCCGGCGGCTCGGGCACCGTGACGATCGTCGGCGGCCGCATCCAGGGCTCCTCGCCGGCCGACGGCGGCACCGGGCTGCGCGTGGGCGACGCCTCCCGCGTCGTGCTGGCCGCCCAGCCCCGCTTCGAGGCCCTCGCGGCGGGCATCGAGCTCGTGGCCGGCAACCCGACCGTGCACGTGCTCGGCGCGGTGTTCTGGAACGGGGTCGGCACCCGCTACACCGGGGCCGGGCGCCCGGACACCTCGGTGCTGACCCCCACCGACCACCCCGTCCAGATCACCCGCGACCTGCCCGGGGACCGCGCGCTGACCGTCGCGCGCGGCGGCGAGCCCGGGATGCGCCTGACCCTCGGCGCCGACGGCTCGCTCGGCTGGGGCGACGGCAGCGACTACGTGCCCCGCACGCGCCTGTTCGCCGGGGCGCCCGGGGTGCTGTCGATGCCGCCGGAGCAGGCCCTGCAGAGCGGCCGCGGCCCGACCCCGGCCCGCCCGGACGCCCGCGTCGCCGGTCCCGGCGCGACGTTCTACGACACGACCCTGCGCCGCCCGGTGTGGTCCGACGGCGCGGTCTGGACCGACGCGTCCGGCGCGCCGGTGTAGCGGTCCGGTGACGAACCCCGCGCTGAGCGCGGAGTTCGTCACCGGACCGTCGTCAGCCCTCCGCCGGCGCGGTCGGGTCGCCCGGGCCCGCCGGCCGCATCGCCACCGGGACGACACGCACGGTCCGCACCGGCGTCTCGCCCGAGCGGGCCGGGGTCTCGCCGGTGCGCACCGGGGCCGGCCGGTCGCCCGACGGCCGCGCGGCGCGGGCGGCCCGGGCCGCGGCGTCGACGTGGGCCGTCTGCGGGGTCGCCCGCGCGGCCCCCGAGGCGGGTCCGGTCGGGCG
>NZ_BAABHO010000065.1:0-29405 GCF_039542135.1 Actinomycetospora chlora | reverse complement strand
TCCGGCCGCGGCGCCGCCGGCGCCCGCGCGTCCGGGCTCGCGCCCGTCGCCGGGCCCGCGCCCGGCGCCCACTCCCCGTCCGGGGGCGACCCCGTTCCCCGCGCGTCCCGGCGAGCGTCCGGCCGCCGCGGAGCACGGCGGTCAGCAGCCGGGCCAGCCGGGACAGCAGGGCCAGCCGGGTCGTCCTGTCGAGGGTGGGCGGCCGTCGCCGTCGCCGCGTCCCGTCCCCGAGGCCCGTCCCGACGCCCGTCCGTCGCCCGCGCCGCGACCCGGTCCCCGGCCCGACGCGCGGCCCGAGCGGCCGACGGTGCTCCCCGGTGCGGCCGAGCTGGGCGCCGAGGAGGCACGGGCGGTGAGCCCGGTCTCGGGTTCGTCTAGCATCAGTAACGAAACGGCAAAGTCGCGCGACGGACGAGACGGTGGGACGCACGCGCCCGAACCTGTCTCGGTGAACGCACCGACCGTCGCGGTGCGCGTGGTGGCGCTGGCCGCGGTGGCCGGACCTGCCGGGCAGCACCCCCGCAACGGGGTGCCGCCGGAACCGGAAGGGCGTCGAACGGAGGCGAGTTGATCGAGCAGGGACTGACCAGGCGGGTCAAGCGGTTCCTGCTCCTCGTCATCGTCCCCGCGGTCATGCTCGGCGTGAACGTCCCGCCGGCGTGGTCCTGGATCTCCGAGCTCCGGCACCAGCGGCTGATCAACAGCCAGGAGTACAAGGAGCGCTTCGGCAAGTGGGACGTCGTGGAGCTCCCCGACGACCAGAAGGTCAACGCGATCCACGCCGCGGTGCTGCCGACCGGGCGCATCCTCCTCATCGCCGGCTCCGGCAACAAGGAGGACATGTTCAACGCGGGGACCTTCAAGAGCCTCGTGTACGACCCGGCCACCGGTCGCAGCCGCGTGATCCCCACCCCGGACGACATGTTCTGCGCCGGCCACGCGTTCCTCGGCAACGGCAACCTGCTCATCGCCGGCGGCACGCAGCGCTACGAGCGCCTCGACGGCGCCGTCACCCACGCCGCCGGCGGGCTCACGGTCAAGAACGAGGACCCGGACGCCGCGCCGCGCACCTTCCCGGCGGGCACGGAGTTCCGCTCGCCCGAGGGCCTCGTCTACCGCGCGACCCACCCGTTCACCGTGCAGCCCGCGGCGAAGCTCGCCACCCGGCGCGGTGCGACCGTGACGGCCAGCGAGACGCTGGTGTTCGCCGAGGCCGTCGACGTCGGGCCGCAGTACATCGCGGTCGGGCCGAAGCAGTACTCGATCAACGGCGTGGCGCCGGCGGAGGCGCGCAACCTCTACGCCCTGGGTCAGGCGATGACCCTCGAGAAGCAGGACTACCAGGGCATCGAGCAGAGCTACGAGTTCAACCCCTTCACCGAGGCCTACGAGCGCGTGGGCGACATGACCTTCAAGCGCTGGTACCCCACGCTGACGGGCCTCGCCGACGGCACGGTCATCTCGGTCTCCGGGCTCGACGGCACCGGGGAGATCCTCAACGGGCAGAACGAGGTCTACGACCCCGCGACGCGCCGCTGGACCGAGCGCAAGGACCTCACGCAGTACTTCCCGACCTACCCGGCGCTGTTCCAGACCGCCCGGGAGGACGTGCTCTTCTACTCGGGGGCGAACGCCGGCTACGGGCCGGCCGAGCAGGGTCGCGTGCCCGGGTTCTGGAACCTGCGCACCAACCTGCTGACCCCGGTGCCCGGCATCCGCGACCCCGACCTGCTCGAGACCGCGGGCTCGGCCTGGGTCGGACCGGTGCAGGACCAGCGGGTCGCCGTGGTCGGCGGCGGTGGCGTCGGCGAGAGCCCGCGCTCCACCGGACGGATCGATACCATCGACCTGGACTCACCGAACCCGACCTGGCAGCCGGGCCCGGCGCTGCCCGAGGGCACCCGGTACCCGAACCTGACGACGCTGCCCGACGACTCGCTGCTGATCAGCAACGGCTCGCGGGACTACCGCGGCAAGGGCGACAGCAACAACCACAACGCCCGCATCTACCGGCCGCAGACCAACACCCTGGACTACGCCGCCGACCCGCAGGTCGGGCGGAACTACCACTCGGCGGGCCTGCTGCTGCCCGACGGCCGCGTCATGACGGTGGGCTCGGACCCGCTGTTCAACGACGCCGCGGGCACGATCCCCGGCACGTTCGAGCAGCGGATCGAGATCTACACGCCGCCCTACCTGTTCCGGGGGCCGCAGCCCGCGGTCGCCGACGCGCCGCCGACGATGGCGCTCGGGCGCACCGTGGACGTCGCCACCCCCGACGCGGCGCGCATCACGAGCGCACGGCTGCTCGCCCCGATGGCGTCGACGCACGTCACCGACACCGGGCAGCGCTCGATCGCCCTCGACATCACGAAGCGGGACGGCGCGGTCTCGCTGACGATGCCGGAGGACCGCACGATCGCCCTGCCGGGGCGCTACATGCTCTTCCTCGTCGACGACCGCGGCGTCCCGTCGGTGGGGCGCTGGGTCGAGGTGCCGGACCCGGGTCCGGCCAGCGCGGCGTGACCCGCGTCGCACCCGGGGGCGTCGCCGGTCGGTCGGGAGTGACGCGGGGGACGAGTGTCCGCCGAACGGACGATCGCCGGCGACGGGCGGTTCCTCCCCCCACACCGCCGCCACGGGGCCGCCTGAGAGCCTGGGACCGCACGGACCACCGGCCCGGGGAGGGCACGCGAGATGGCCGCACGAGCGACCGCACGAGACAGCCGAGCAGGACGGGACCGATGACGCAGGACACCCACCGCGGGACCGGACGGCTGACGAGGACACGGCTCGTGGCGGGTGCCCTGGCCGCGATCGCCGCTCTCGGGCTCTCGGCGTGCTCGGGCGGCGGCTCCGAGGGCGGCCAGACCGGCGGCGGACCGGCGGTCGCCCCGGCGGCGTCGGAGTTCTGGGTCGACCCGTCGTCGTCGGCGGCGCGCCAGGTCGAGCAGTGGCGCTCCGAGGGCCGCGCCGACGACGCGAGCGCGCTGGAGAAGATCGCGCGCCAGCCGGTGGCGATCTGGCCGACCGGCGAGGTCGGCGGTGTCGAGGGCGAGGTCGCGGGCGTGGTGTCGCAGGCCCGCGCCGCCGGCCGCACTCCGGTGCTCACCGCCTACAACATCCCGAACCGCGACTGCGGCCAGTACTCCAGCGGCGGCGCGGAGAACGAGGACGCCTACCGCGAGTGGCTCGGCAACTTCGCCCGCGGCATGGGCGGGGCCCGCGCGGTCGTCGTGCTCGAGCCCGACGCGCTGCCCCAGACGCTGACCAACTGCGAGGGCGAGAGCCGCCAGGAGGGCCGCGAGGAGCTGCTCTCCGAGGCCGTGCGCACGCTGTCCGGCGCCGGCGGCGAGGTCTACATCGACGCCGGCAACCCCGGCTTCGTCACCAACGTCGGCCAGCTCGCCGACGGGCTGCGCAAGTCCGGCGTGGCGCAGGCGGCGGGCTTCGCGCTCAACGTCTCGAACTTCATGGACACCCGCGCCGTCGAGGCGTACGGCAACCAGGTGTCGAGCCAGCTGAACGGCGCCCGCTTCGTCATCGACACCAGCCGCAACGGCAACGGTAGCTACGACGGACCGGACCAGCCGACGTGGTGCAACCCGCCGGGCCGCGCCCTGGGCACCCCGCCCACCCGCGACACGGGCTCGCCGCGGGTCGCGGCGTTCCTGTGGGTCAAGGAGCCGGGCGACTCCGACGGCGACTGCCGCGGCGCCCCGGCGGCCGGCGACTTCTGGCCCCAGTACGCCCTGGAGCTGGCGAACAACACCCCCGGCGCCTAACCCATGTGAGCAGTTGCGGCCCCTATACGGGCCGCAACTGCTCACGAAGGGGTCAGTAGGCGTGGACCACCGCGGCCATGTCCTTCTCGCCGTGGCCGCCGTCGGAGGCGACGCCGAGGCGGTCGCGGACGGCCGTGGCCAGGGTGCCGTCGACCCCGGCCTCGCGCAGGGCCGCGTGGATCAGGTCGGTGTCCTTGATGACGCCGTCGAGCTCGAACGACGGCGTGTAGTCGCCGTCGATCATGGCCTTGCCCTTGAGCTGCACGTAGGGGGCGTTGACCGCGCCGCCGTCGACGGCGTCGAGGAACTGCTGCGGGTCGATCCCCAGCCCGCGCGCGAGCGCGACCGACTGCGCGATGCCGTTGACCATCACGCCGATCCAGGCGTTGACGGCGAGCTTGAGGCGGCTCCCGTCGCCGACGGTGTCGCTGACCCACTGGGTGCGGGTGCCGATCGCGTCGAACACCGGCTGCACCTTCTCGCGCAGCGACGACGGCCCGGACGCGAGGACGACGAGCTGGCCGTTCTCGGCCGGCGCCTTGGTGCCGAGCATCGGCGCGTCGAGGAAGTCGACGCCGGCGTCGCGGGCCATCGCGGCGAGGCGGTCGGTGCCCTCGATGCCGACGGTGCTGGCCTGCACCCACACGGCGCCGTCGCGGAACCGCGGGAGCACCGGCTCCATCGTCTGCGCCACCGCGTCGGCGTCGAACAGCATGGTGATGACGACGTCGGCGTCGGCGACGGCGTCGGCCGCCTCGTCGGCCACCCGCGCGCCGTCGTCGGCGAGGGGCTTCGCCTTCTCCGTGCTGCGGTTCCACACCGTCACCCGGTGACCCTCGCGGAGCAGGCTGCGGGCCATGCCCGCGCCCATGATCCCGGTGCCGAGGACTGCTACGGACGTCATGTCCGCGGCCTACCCCCGGGGCTGGCGACCCATGCCGAAGAACTCGGGGTTGGGCTTGAGCGCCGTGAGGTGGGCCAGGCGGTTGGACATGGCGAAGAGCGCGGTGATGGCCCCGATGTCCCAGATCTCCTCCTCGGACAGGCCGGCGTCGCGCGCGGCGTCGAGGTCGTCCTCGGAGAGGGAGGCGGAGTCGAGGGCCAGGGACAGCGCGAGGTCGACGATCGCGCGCCGGCGGGGGTCGAGCTCCGCGCCGTAGGGGTGGATGCCGACGTGGTCGGCCAGCTCGGGCTCCTTGCTGCGGATGCGCAGGATCGCGCCGTGGGCCACCACGCAGTAGGTGCAGTGGTTCGCCCCGGACGTCGCGACGATCACCAGCTCGCGCTCGGCCTTCGACAGCGGCGACTCCCGCTCCATCAGCGCGTCGTGGTAGTCGAGGAACGCCCGCAGCTCGGCCGGGCGGTGCCCGAGGGCCCGGAAGATGTTGGGGACGAAGCCGGAGCGCTCGGCGATGGCACCGACGCGCTCGCGGAGGTCGTCGGGCAGGTCGTCGAGCTCGACGACGGGGAAGCGGCTGATGCTCACCCGGGGGACGGTAATACTCAGCCGGGCGGGCGGAATGTGATGCCGCAGCGCTGCTGGGTGACCTCCTGGATGCGGGTTACCGCGGGCTGGGCCTCGCGCTGGAGGCGCTCGAGCTCGGCGCGGTCGATGCGCGAGGGGTCGCCGCCGGTGGCGGCGAGGGACGCGAGCGCCTGGTCGGTGAGCGTCTGCACCGTGCGCCACTCCCCGGCGATCTCGGGCGGCGCGGTGGCGACGAGGTCGGCCACCTGGCGGCGGGCGGCGTCCGACGACAGCGGAATACCGCCCTGGCCGGCGCCCGGCGCCGACTGCTCGCCCTGCACGCGGGTGACCGTGTCGCAGTAGCGCTGCACCGACGGGTCCGGGGCGGCGCTCGTCGCGGGCGCGCTCGACGCCGCCGGCACCGTCGCGGACCCGGGCCCGCCACCGCCGCAGGCGGCCACGCCCAGCGCGAGCCCGACGCCGGCGACCAGGCCGACCGCACCGCGGGCGATCCGGCCCGCCCCCGCTCCAGCGCCCACCCCTGCGGCCCCTCTCGTCGCCCGTCCTCGCCGCCGCATGCTGGCAGGCCGTCGCCGGTACCCCCGGACCGGGTGGTGCGGGGCACTCCCGACGGCGGGGCCGCGCGTGTCACAGTGAGTGCCGTGGAGGTCCCCGAGGAGCACCGCGCGATGGTGCGGCAGTGGTGCGCCCGCCGCGTCCCGGATGGGCAGCGCGACCAGGTCCGCATCTCCTACACCGAGCGCGCCGGGCGGATCACGCTCTCGGCGCGCCGCGCACCGGTGTTCCCCGAGCTCGGCACGGGGTGGACCACCGAGCCGATCGCGCAGCTGCGCCTGGTGCCCGACGAGGAGCGCTGGATCCTGCTGTGGCCGGACTCGAGCGGGCGGTGGCACCGCTACCCCGACGAGTCGAAGGCCAGCTCGCCGGCACCCCTGCTCGACATCGTCGACGCCGACCCGACCGGCATCTTCTGGGGATGACGGCGACCCACGAGGACATCGTCGCGCGGGTCACCGCCCACGACCGGGACGACCGTGTCGTCGCCGACCGCCCTGACCTCCGGGCGGCCGCCGTGGCCGTCGTCGTCCTCGACGACCCGCAGCGCGGCCCCGGGGTGCTGCTCACGCGCCGGACGTCGCGGCTGCGTGACCACCCCGGCCAGTTCGCGCTGCCCGGCGGGTCGGTCGACCCGGGCGAGGACGTCGTCACCGCCGCGCGCCGGGAGCTCGACGAGGAGCTGGGCCTGCGGCTGCCGCAGGCCGCGGTCCTCGGGCTGCTCGACGACTACCCGACCCGCTCCGGGTTCGTCATCACCCCGGTCGTCATGACCGCGGCCGGTGCCGTCGCGGACCTGACGCCGTCCCCGGACGAGGTCGCCCGGCTCTACCACGTCACCCTCGACGAGCTCGACGTCGAGCCGCGGTACCTGACGATCGAGGAGTCGCCGCGGCCGGTGGTGCAGCTGCCGCTGCTGGGTCACCGGATCCACGCGCCGACCGCCGCGGTGCTCCTGCAGTTCCGCGAGGTGGCGCTGCACGGCCGCAGCACGCGGGTCGACGGACTCGAACAGCCGGTGTTCGCCTGGCGCTGAGCACACACCGTCGCGGATCGGTCAAGCGCCGTGACGCAGGCGACGGTTTGGTGCGGCTGTGGGCGACGAGTGGTTGTCTGGACTGTGCTCTGCGGCTCAACGATGTGCGCCGCGGTCCGCTCGAGACAACTGAGGATGTGGACGCACCGTGTGCGGAATCGTCGCGGCGTACGGAGACATCGACCCCGAGAAGTGCGAGCGGATGCTCGCCCGCATCCACCACCGAGGCCCGGACGACACGGGGCGGGTGCACCTCGACCACGCGTGGCTCGGCCACCAGCGGCTCTCGATCATGGACGTGACCGGCGGCAAGCAGCCGATCGCGGACGACACCGACTCGGCCTACGTCGTGGGCAACGGCGAGATCTACAACCACGAGGACATCCGTGACGTCCTCTCCGAGGTCCGCTTCGCCACCGACTCGGACACCGAGTCGGCCTTCCGCCTCGTCCTGCGCGACGGGTCGGCCGCCCTGCACGACCTGCGCGGCATGTTCGCCCTCGCCATGGCGCACACCGACGGGCGCGGCGCGGTGGCCCGCGACCCGATCGGCATCAAGCCGCTCTACTGGGCCCGCCTCGAGGGCGTCGTGCTGTTCGCCAGCGAGCTGCGCGCGTTCGACCCCGAGGACCAGCCGCTGGTCGAGGCCTTCCCGCCCGGGCACGTCTGGACGCCGGGCATCGCCGGCGACGACACCGCCCAGGGCGCCGTGGTCCGCTTCGCCGACGCGGTGCCGGTGGAGGTGCGCCCGGCGCGCAATGCCCCCGACAAGCAGTGGACCGAGGAGGACCTCGGCCACATCCGCGACGTGCTCTCCGACTCCGTGCGCCGCCACATGATGAGCGACGTGCCCGTCGGCGTCTTCCTCTCCGGCGGGCTCGACTCCGCGATCGTCGCCGCCGTGGCCGCCAAGGTGGCCGAGGAGCGCGGCGAGCGCCTGCCGACCTTCGCCGTCGGCACCGAGGGCTCCGGGGACCTCCTGGCCGCCCGCGCCGTCGCCGAGTTCCTGGGCACCGACCACCACGAGATCGTGCCGACCCCCGACGACCTCGAGTCCGCGCTCGACGAGGCCGTCACCGTCATCGAGCACTTCGACCCGGCGCTGGTGCGCTCCGCGGTGCCGAACCTGCTGCTGGCCCGCGAGGCGGTCAAGCACGTGAAGGTGGTGCTCACCGGTGAGGGCGCCGACGAGCTGTTCGCCGGCTACGAGTACGTGCACGCCGAGGAGTTCTCGACCCCGGACGCCCTGCAGGCCGAGCTCGTCCGCTCGATCGAGATGCTGCACGAGCTGAACCTGCAGCGCTGCGACCGCACCACGATGAACTACGGCCTCGAGGCCCGGGTGCCGTTCCTCGACGCCACGGTGATGCGCGAGATGCTCGCGATCCCGGCGGAGTGGAAGCTGATGTCGGAGGAGCGCACCGAGAAGCAGCTCCTGCGCGAGGCGTTCGACGGGATGGTGCCGCACGACATCATCTGGCGCGGCAAGGAGCAGTTCGGCGACGGCTCCGGCGCCAAGGACGTGCTCTCGAAGCTCGTCGAGAAGGAGAAGGAGAAGGAGGGCGCGCAGGACGCCGAGCCCCCCACGGTCGAGCACGGGTGGGCGCTGCGCAGCGACGAGGAGGTCGCGTACTACCGCACGTGGCACCGCACGTTCTCCGGCGTCCGGCCCGACCGCACGCTGGGCGCCTTCGCGACGGCCTGACCGGTCACGTCACGGCGGGGCCCGGGTGGTTGAGGGACGGACCACCCGGGAATCCGCCGGGCATGAGTGACGTCCCCGGCATCGAGCTGAACAACGGCACCACGATCCCCCAGCTCGGCTTCGGCGTGTTCCAGATCGACCCGTCGGACACGGCGGAGTCGGTGTCGACGGCGTTCGAGATCGGCTACCGCCACATCGACACGG
Source organism: Actinomycetospora chlora (assembly GCF_039542135.1). Classification (NCBI taxonomy): domain Bacteria; kingdom Bacillati; phylum Actinomycetota; class Actinomycetes; order Pseudonocardiales; family Pseudonocardiaceae; genus Actinomycetospora; species Actinomycetospora chlora. The sequence goes on along the minus strand of NZ_BAABHO010000065.1, from coordinate 20,634 downwards.
CGCAGATGTACGGCAACGAGGCCGAGGTCGGCGAGGCCATCAAGTCCTCGGGCATCGACCGCGACGAGCTGTGGATCACCACGAAGTGCAACAACTCGAACCACGGGCGGCTCGACTCGCAGAAGGCCCTCGACGAGAGCCTCTCGAAGCTCGGCCTGGACCACGTGGACCTCTACCTCATCCACTGGCCGCTGCCCGGCAAGGACCTCTACGTCGACACGTGGAAGGGCTTCGAGGAAGCGCTCGGCGACGGCAAGGTCCGCACCATCGGCGTCTCGAACTTCCAGCCGCACCACCTCGACCGTCTCCTGGAGGAGACCGAGACGGTGCCGGCCGTGAACCAGATCGAGCTGCACCCGCACATGCAGCAGGCCGGCCTACGGGCGTACCACGAGCGCCACGGCATCCGCACCGAGGCGTGGAGCCCCATCGGCCAGGGCCGCGGCCTGCTCGACGCGCCGGAGCTCGGTGAGATCGCGCAGGCGCACGGCAAGAGCGCCGCGCAGGTGGTGCTCCGCTGGCACATCCAGATCGGCAACATCATCTTCCCGAAGTCGGTCACGCCCGACCGCGTGCGCGAGAACTTCGAGATCTTCGACTTCGAGCTGACCGACGAGGACATGCAGAAGATCGAGGGCATGGAGAGGGCCGAGCGTCTGGGCCCCGACCCGGACCAGTTCGACCGGTAGGACACCTCCCGGGCGCGCACCCTCCCGCGCGACCCGGGACGCCACGCGGCCCGGCCATCGGCGGAAGCCCCCGCCCGCCGATGTCCGGGCCGCGCCACGTCTGCGGGAATGCCAGCAACGCGGCATTGCTGGCGTCCAGGGCCAGGATCGCCACATCCTCGCCGTGGCGACACGCCGACCGACGGAGGACGACCATGGCCTTCTCCGACGACCTCCGCGCCGCGACGGCCACGACGTGGGACGCCGCGGTCGGTCACCGCTTCGTCGACGAGCTCTGGGCCGGCACGGTCGACGACGCCGTCCTCGCCCAGTACCTCGCCCAGGACGCGCTCTTCCTCGACCGCTTCGTCGCCCTGCTCGGCGCCGCCGTCGCCCACGCCGACCGCCCGTCGCCCCGGATGGCCGTGGCCCGCCAACTCGGGCTCGTGGCCGGCGACGAGGACGACTACTTCCACCGCGCCCTGAGCCGCCTCGGCGCGACCGCGCCCGTCGAGCCGCTCCCGGCCACCCGGGGCTTCCTCGAGCTCATGGACGACGCCCGCCGCTCCGCGCACTACGGCGAGGTCCTGGCCGTCCTGCTGGTCGCCGAGTGGCTCTACCTCGACTGGGCGTCCCGGCCCGGGCCCGCGCCCGAGGACCCGCTGTACCGCGACTGGATCGACCTCCACCGGGGCCCGGCGTTCGCCGCCTGGGTCGACCTGCTGCGCCGCGAGGCCGACCGGGTGGCGCCGGAGCCGGGCGCCCGCGACCGCATGGCCGCGGCGTTCACCCGCGCCGTCGAGCTGGAGCTGGCGTTCTTCGACGCCGCCTACGGCTGATCAGGCTGCGCCGGGCCGGCGGTGGCGCAGCCGCCGCAGCTGGGCGTCGAGGTGCGGTCGGGCCCGGCGCTGCCCGCCGCGGTGGGCGATCGCGGCCACCAGCGAGACGAGCACCCGCTCGAGCCGCTCCGCGTCGGGCGACCACCCGCGGCGCTCGCACTCCTCGAGCCAGTCGACGGCGCCGCGGTGGCCGCGGTCGCCGTTGCACCGCCGGCAGGCGGCGACCTCGTTCTCCAGCCACGACGGCCCGCCCTTGACCTTGGGCACGACGTGGTCGGTGGTGGCGGCGACGGCGCCGGTCAGCGGGCGGACGCACCACAGGCAGGTGTCGCCGTCGCGCTCGCGTGCGGCGTCCAGCCGCTCCCGTCGCCCCGGTTGTCGCATCGCCCTCCATGCTGCCACCGCGCGGGTGTTGCGGTCCGGTGACGAGCGCGTGGGACCACTGGGCCACGAGGTCGTCGCCGTGCTCGGATGCGCGCATGCCGCCGCCCACCGATGCCGAGCACTTCCCGCTCGGGGACGTCGTCCTCCAGCACGGGATGACGCTGCCGGACGCCCACCTGGCCTACAAGACCTACGGGACGCTCAACGCCGACCGCAGCAACGCGATCGTCTACCCGACGTGGTTCTCGGGCTGGCACACCGACAACGAGTGGCTCATCGGGCCGGGGATGGCGCTCGACCCCGCCGACTGGTTCATCATCGTGCCGAACATGCTCGGCAACGGGCTCTCGAGCTCGCCCTCGAACCAGCCCCCGCCGCGCGACCGGGCCCGGTTCCCGTTCGTGACGTTCCAGGATCAGGTCGCCTGCCAGCACCGGCTGGTCACCGAGCACTTCGGCATCGAGACGCTGGCCCTCGTCACCGGCTGGTCGATGGGCGCGGGCCAGACCTACCAGTGGGCGGTCAGCCACCCCGAGATGGTGCAGCGAGCCGTGCCGTTCTGCGGCTCGGCCATCACCGCCGACCACAACAAGGTCTTCCTCTACTCGCTCGGCGAGGCCATGCGCGCCGACGCGGCGTTCGCCGACGGCTGGTACGACCCGGCGTCGCCGCCGCTGCGCGGGCTGCGCGCCTTCGCCCGCATCTACGCCGGCTGGGGCTTCTCGCAGGCCTTCTACTGGCAGGAGGAGTGGCGCCGGCTCGGGTTCGTGTCGCTGGAGGACTTCCTCGTCGGGTTCTGGGAGGGCTTCTGGCAGGACGGGCGCGACCCGAACAACCTGCTCACGATGCTGTGGTGCTGGGAGCACGGCGACGTCGGGCAGACGCCCGGGTTCGACGGCGACACCGTGGCCGCGCTGAACTCGATCCGCTGCCCGCTGCTGTCGATGCCCGCCGAGAAGGACCTGTACTTCCCGCCCGAGGACGAGCACTGGTCATCGCAGCACATCCCGCACGGCGACGTGCGCGTCATCCCGGGCGTGTGGGGCCACTTCGCGGGGGGCGGCCAGAACCCCGACGACACGGCCTTCATCGACGCCGCGATCCGGGAGATGCTCGACCGGCCGGTCTGACGAGCTTGGGCCGGTTGCGCACAACGGGCGCGCAGCTGCCGCGGGGTTGGGTGCCGACGGCGGAGTGTCCTGCGCACCGTGGCCGCTTAGCGTCGGACCGTGATGACCAGCAACGGCACGGCGCCCGGCCCGCGTCAGATGAGCAACCAGATCCTGTCCGAGGCCGCGGCCCGCATGCTGCCGGTGCTCGCCGGCCGCCTGCTCGCCGCGATCGTGGAACGCGCGGTGGAGAAGGTCGAGGGCCTGGCCGAGCAGCTCGACAGCAGCCACGACGGCAGTGAGCGCTCCCGCAACGGGTCGACGCCCGAGCGCGACGACGCCGAGGGCGGCGGCGGTGGCCGCGTCGGCGCCGCGGTCGGCTTCCTCATGGAGCAGGCGCGGCTGTTCCTCGCCTTCGTGGTGCGCCTCGCCGCGCAGGGGCTCGAGATGCTGCGTCAGGCCACCGCGAAGCTCCGCGCGCGCCGGGCGCCCGAGGGCATCGACGAGGCCCCCGCGCCGGAGGAGATCAGCGACCCCGAGGAGCTCGAGGACGCCTACGAGGACGACGCCTACGAGGACGAGTACGACGACGAGTACGAGGAGTACGAGGACGAGGAGATCGACGAGCGCGCCCCGGCCCGCGCCTGATCCGTCCGCGGCACGGGGACACTGGGTCCCATGCCCGCTTCGTCCTGGTGGCGCGACGCCGTCATCTACCAGGTCTACATCCGCAGCTTCGCCGACGCCGACGGTGACGGGATCGGCGACATCGCCGGCATCCGCGAGAGGTTGCCGTACCTGGCCGCCCTCGGCGTCGACGCGCTGTGGATCAACCCCTGGTACGCCTCGCCGCAGGCCGACGCGGGCTACGACGTCGCGGACTACCGCGCGATCGAGCCCGCCTACGGCACGGTCGCCGACGCCGAGAAGCTCGTCGTCGACGCCCACGAGCACGGGCTGCGCCTGATCCCCGACATCGTCCCCAACCACACGTCGGACCAGCACGTGTGGTTCCGCGCCGCGCTGGCCGACGAGCCCGGCGCGCGCGAGCGCTACGTCTTCCGCCCCGGCCGCGGGCCCGGCGGCGCCGAGCCGCCGAACAACTGGCGCTCGCACTTCGGCGGCTCCGCGTGGACGAGGGTCCCTGACGGCTCGTGGTACCTGCACCTGTTCGACCCCGGCCAGCCGGACCTGAACTGGGCGAACCCCGAGGTCGCGGCCGAGTTCGAGTCGGTGCTGCGGTTCTGGTTCGACCGCGGCGTCGACGGATTCCGCATCGACGTCGCGCACGGGCTGGTCAAGGACCCGGAGCTGCCCGACCTCACCGACGCGAGCGACCAGCTCGGCCGCACCTACCCGCCGGGCGGTCACCCCTACGTCGACCGCGAGGGCGTCGAGGAGATCTACGAGGCCTGGCGGCGCGTGGCCGACGAGTACGCCGGCGAGCGCATGTTCGTCGCCGAGGCCTGGACGCCGGCCCCGGAGCGGCTGGCCCGCTACGTCGCGCCGGGCCGGCTGCACACCGCGTTCAACTTCGACTACCTGGTCGCGCCGTGGGACCCCGCGGCGCTGCGCGAGACGATCGACGTCACCACCGGGTTCCTGCGCGCCGCCGGGGCGCCCGCGACCTGGGTGCTGTCCAACCACGACGTCGTGCGCCACCCCAGCCGCTACGGGCGTCCCACGCGGGAGCGCGAGGAGGTGCCGACGTCGACGGTCGCGCGGGAGGACGCCACCGACCTCGCGCTGGGCACGCGCCGGGCCCGCGCGGCGCTGCTGCTCGAGGCCGCGCTGCCGGGCGGGATGTACGTCTACCAGGGCGAGGAGCTGGGGCTGCCCGAGGTCGAGGACATCCCCGACGACGCGCGCCAGGACCCGACCTGGCGTCGGTCGGGGTACACCGTGCGCGGTCGCGACGGTGCGCGGGTGCCGCTGCCGTGGTCGTCGTCGGGGACCTCCGCCGGGTTCAGCCCGCCCGGCGCCGCGGCGCCCTGGCTCCCCCAGCCCGACGGGTGGGCGTCGTACGCGGCCGACCGCCAGGAGGGCGACCCGGACTCCGTCCTCGAGCTCTACCGGGCCGCCCTGACCCGGCGCCGCGAGCACCCGGCCCTCGGGGACGGGGACATGAGCTGGGTCTCGGCCCCCGGCGACGCCGTGCTGCACCTCCGCCGCGAGCCAGGCTTCGCGTGCGTGGTCAACCTCGGTGAGGAGCCGGTCGACCTGCCCACGCACGAGGTGCTGCTGGCGAGCGTCCCGCTGGAGGACGACCGGCTGGGCCCAGATGCGGCCGTGTGGCTCGCCGTGCCCTGATCACCACTCGGGTGGCACCGGCGGCACGGCCGGGTCGAGCTCGACGACCGGGAGGTCGGACGCGGTGTCGACGACGACCGACCGCGCCGCCGAGTCGATCGGCGCGCGCTCGGCCAGCGTCGCCAGCGCCCGCTCGGTGCCGACGTCCGCCCCCTCGGACTCCGAGAGCAGCCACCGCACCTCGAGCAGGTCGCAGTAGGCCTGCACCGCCGTGCCGACGTGGCGCACGGCGGCGTGGGCGCGGCGCATGCCCGGCGCGAGGACGTCGTGGCGCCAGCTCGCGATGGCCTGCTCCTCGGTGACGCGGTGCGGGTGCTCGTGGGCCAGGGCGCGCTGGTGGGCCCGCAGGTCGCCGAGCAGGATCCGCGCCTGCCCCTCCCCGACCTCGAGCCCGGTGAGCTCGCGCAGGTAGCGGGCGTGGTGGTTGCGCTCGCCGACCGCGACGCGCAGGCGCACCACCCCGCCGTCGCCCTCGGCGCCCTCCGCGGGCGCCAGGCTGACCTCGTCGACGACGTAGCCGAGGTCGTTGAGCTCGCGCACCGTGCTCTCGACGCGGTAGCGGTCGCCGAACGCGAACTGCACCTGCCCGTGCAGCACGCGCCAGAGCGCGTCGTAGCGCTCGGGGAGCTCCGTGGCCTCGGCGAAGAGCTGCTCCTCGATCTCGGGCGGGCGGCCCAGGCTCGCCGCGAGGTCGGTCAGCCCCGCCGCGACGTTCTCGACGAGGATCTCCAGGTCCTGCGCGCGCTGACCGTCCGACAGCGAGGGGTGGACCTCGCTGGTCTCGGCGTCGACGAGCCGCGCGGCGAACAGCTGGCCGTCGCGGGTGAACAGGGTGTTGGCCAGCGAGCCGTCGCCCCAGTAGACGCCGTGGCGGTGCAGCTCGACGAGCAGGCCGACCATCGCGTCGAACAGCCGCGCGCGCTGGGCGGGCCGGTTCGGGGGGAGCCGGGCGATGAGGCGGCGGTACTGCCACGAGCCGGTGAGGTAGTGGGTGAGCAGGATCGAGCAGTCCCCGGGCTGCGTGACGAGCCCCGCCGGGCGGACGGCGGGCAGGCCGCGGGACTCGAGGTGGCGCAGGACGTCGAACTCGCGGTGCGCGATCCGTGGGGGCAGCTCCTTGAGCGCCCAGAGCGCGCCGTCGACCTCGACGAACCGCACGAGGTGGCGGCTCGGGCCGACGGGCAGCTCGCGCAGCGGGACCGTCGCCGGGTCCCAGTCGGCGAGCGGGCGCTCCCAGGGCAGGGCGAGCAGGCCCGGGGTGGGGGCGCGCAGGCGCAGGTCGGGCGCGGTCATCGCGGTGCTCCCCCGGCGGGCGGCGAGGTGCTGCCGCGCAGCACCAGCCGCGTGGGCAGGAGCTCGGCGGTGTCCGGGTGCTCGCCGTGCAGCGCCGCGAGCACCAGCTGCCCGGCCCGCCGGCCCTGCGTGCGCACCGGCTGGGCGACGGTCGTGAGGTCGGCGAGGGCGGCGAGCGGGTGGTCGTCGACCCCGATCACCGAGAGGTCCTCGGGCACCCGCAGCCCGGCCCGGCGCAGCGTGCGGACGGCGCCGAGCGCGGTCTCGTCGTCGTGCGCGAACACCGCGGTCGGCGGGTGGCGCAGTCCGAGCAGGCGCGCCATGCCGTCCGCGCCGCCCTCGCCGCCGGGTGCCACCGTGGCCACGAGCTCGTCGTCCGGCGCGATCCCGGCGTCGGCGAGCGCCGCCCGCCACGCCCCGGCCCGCGCGTCGTCCGCGGTGGTCAGCAGGCCGATGCGGCGGTGGCCGAGGTGCACGAGGTGGTCGACGGCCTGGCGTCCCGCGACGTGGTCGTCGATGCCGACCGACGGGTAGGGCGCGAGCCGCCCGCCGGCGACCACGACGGCGACACCGAGCGACGCGAGACGCGCCTGCTCGGCGACGTCGACGGGGGCGGCGAGCACGACCACGGCGTCCACCTTGCGCCGTGCGGGCAGCCGGCGGAAGAAGTCGGCCCGTTCCTCGGGCCCACCGACCCGGAAGAGCAGCAGATCCAGGTCGGCGGCGCGCAGCTCGCCCTCGAGGCCCTCGAGCAGCTCGCCGAAGAACCAGCGGGCCGGGTGCGGCACGAGCGCGGCCACCCGTCCCGTCCGCCCGCCCGCGAGCCGGGACGCCTCGGGCGAGGCGACGTAGTCCAGGGCGGCGGCCGCCTCGCGGACCCGGGCGCGGGTGGTCGCGGCGACGTGCGGGTGGTCGCTAAGCGCCCGCGATGCCGTGGCCGGGGAGACGCCCGCGCGGCGCGCGACGTCGTCGAGCGTGGCGAGGGACGGGGGCGCGACGCCCGTTTCGCCCGTGTCCCCGGTCACAGGCGGGAGCATGGCAGCGCACCGCAACCGCTTCCAGACCTTCGCCACGAGCTGCGACGGAGGGATCACCCAACTGCCCCGTATGTCCCAGAGCAATCGATCTGTCGCTCTTCGTGCTTGACTTGTGAGACCCAGGTCACCAGTCTCCTCCCGCAAGCGCTTCCATTTGTCCGGAACGCCGGGAGGGGAGATCGATGCGTCACCCACGACGGCGGCTCACGGCGATGGCGGTCGCGGTGGCCGTCGTCGCCGCGCTCGCCGCGGCGTGCAGCTCCGCACCGCCCGGTCCGCCGGTGCTCACCTGGTACATCAACCCCGACGACGGGGGCCAGGCCGAGATCGCGAACCGGTGCACCGCCGCCGCGAACGGCCGCTACACGATCGCGACGTCGACGCTGCCGCGGCAGGCGTCCGAGCAGCGCCAGCAGCTCGTGCGCCGCCTCGCGGCCAACGACTCGTCGATCGACATCATGAGCATCGACCCGCCCTACGTGCCGGAGTTCGCCCAGGCGGGCTTCCTCGCCCCGATGCCGCCCGCGGTCGAGGCGGCTGCGCGCGAGGACCGCGTCCCCAGCTCGATCGAGGCGTCCACGTGGCAGGGCCGGCTCGTCGTCGTGCCCTTCTGGGCCAACACCCAGCTGCTCTGGTACCGCAAGTCCGCCGTCGCGGCGATGGGCCTGGACATGAACCAGCCGGTGACGTGGGACCAGATCATCCAGGCCGCTGCCCGCGCCCGGACCCAGATCGCCGCCCAGGGCGTCCGTGGCGAGTCGCTGACGGTGTGGGTCAACGCGCTCGTCGAGTCCGGCGGCGGCTCGGTGATCACCAACGTCGGCGAGGAGGACCCGGCGCTCATCCAGCTCGGGCTCACCGCCCCGCCCGGCATCGACGCCGCCCGCATCCTGCGCGAGTTCGGCGACGCGGGCGTCGCGCCGCCCGGCTTCCCCACCGCCGACGAGGACACCAACGCCGAGTCGTTCCAGTCGGGGTCCGCGTCGTTCATGGTCAACTACCCCTTCATCTGGGGGAAGGCCAAGTCGGGGGTCGAGGAGGGCACGCTGCCGCAGTCCGTCCCGGACGACTACGGCTGGACGCTCTACCCGCGCACCACGCCCGACCGGCCCAGCGCGCCCCCGCTCGGCGGCATCAACCTCGGCGTCGGCGCGTTCAGCGAGCACCCGGACCTCGCCTACGAGGCCACGACGTGCATCTCCAGCCCGGCGAACTCCGCGTACTACTTCGTGTCCAACGGCAACCCGTCGTCGCGGATCTCGGTCTTCAGCGACCCGGCCGTGCTCGCCGAGTTCCCCATGGCGCCGACCATCCGCGACTCGCTGACCGCCGCCGCGCCGCGCCCGCAGACCGCGTACTACGCCGAGGTCTCCGGCGGCATCCAGCGCACCTTCCACCCGCCGGGCTCGGTCACGCCCGGCCCCACCAACGAGGCCGCCACGGCACTCATCACCGCGGTGCTGAGGAAGGAGGCACTGCTGTGATCCCCCGCAACGACCCCTATCGGCGTGCTCCTTTGCTGCCCGGTCGCTCGTTCCTCACGCCCGTGCCGACGTCGGACGGGGGTGGCCTGTGAGCACGACACTGGACCGGCCCACGAGCGCCGTCGACCCGACCCGCGGCGGCAAGCTCAACGAGAAGTCGCGGGCCGAGCGGCGGCTCGGGTGGTACCTCGCCGGCCCCGCCTTCGCCGTCATGCTGCTGGTGACGGCCTACCCGATCGTGCAGGCGATCTTCGACTCGCTGTTCGACTACCGCCTCACCGACCCCGAGAACTCCTCGTTCGTCGGGCTCGGCAACTACGGCGTGATCCTCACCGACTCGGTGTGGTGGACGTCGTTCGGCGTCACGGTGCTCATCACGGTCGTCACCGTCGCCGTCGAGCTGGTGCTCGGGTTCGCCCTCGCGCTGGTCATGCTCAACGCCCTGCGGGGGCTGCGACCGGTGCTGCGCACGGTCATCCTCATCCCGTACGCGGTGATCACCGTGGTGTCGGCGTTCGCGTGGCAGTTCGCGTTCAGCGTCGACTCGGGGTTCGTGAACTCCTGGTTCTCGTTCCTGGGGACCACCCCGGAGACCGACTGGTTCGGCACGCAGGGCCTGTCGCTGTTCGTCATCTGCCTCGCCGAGATCTGGAAGACGACGCCGTTCATCTCGCTGCTGCTGCTCGCCGGCCTGGCCCAGGTGCCCGACGTGCTGCAGGAGGCGGCGAAGGTCGACGGCGCGACGTGGTGGCAGCGGATGCGGCGGGTGACGCTGCCGAACATGAAGGCGGCGATCATGGTCGCGGTCCTGTTCCGCACCCTCGACGCGTTCCGGGTCTTCGACTCGGTGTTCGTCATGACCGCCGGCGCCAACGGCACCGAGACCGTCTCGTTCCTGGCCTACCGCCAGACGATCGAGCGCGTCGAGATCGGGCTCGGCTCCGCGGTGTCGGTGCTGCTGTTCCTGTCGGTGGTGCTGATCAGCGTGCTGTTCATCAAGGGCTTCAAGGTCGACCTGTCCCAGGCGCGAGGGGAGTAGGGATGTCCACCCGCGAGAAGGTCGGCTGGGGCATCGGCGGCCTGGTCATCATCGTCTACTGCCTGTTCCCGGTGGCGTGGATCGTGTCGCTGTCGTTCAAGTCCTCGGACGACATCGCCAACGGGCAGTTCCTGCCCACCGTGTTCTCCGGCGCGAACTACGAGCAGATCCTCGTCGGCGACGCCGCCGGCCTGTTCCTGCCGGCCCTGGTCAACTCGTTCGGCATCTGCATCATCGCGACGTTCATCTCGTGCCTGCTCTCGATGTTCGCCGCGTACGCGATCGCCCGGCTCGACTTCCCGGGCAAGAAGCTGATCCTGTCGACCGCGCTGGCCGTCGCCATCTTCCCGGTGATCTCGATCGTGACGCCGCTGTTCAACCTCTGGCGCCAGATCGGGCTCTACAACACCTGGCCCGGCCTGATCATCCCGTACCTGTCGCTGACGCTGCCGATCTCGATCTGGACGCTCTCGGCGTTCTTCCGCGAGATCCCGTGGGAGATGGAGCAGGCCGCGCAGGTCGACGGCGCGACGCCCTGGCAGGCGTTCCGCAAGGTGATCGTGCCGCTGGCCGCGCCGGGCGTGTTCACCACGGCGATCATCGCGTTCTTCCTCGCCTGGAACGACTTCGTCTACGGCATCTCGCTGACCTCCACCGAGGCGGCGCGGCCCGTGCCCGCCGCCCTGGGCCTGTTCTCCGGCGCCTCGCAGTTCGAGTCGCCGAACGGCCCGATCGCGGCCGCGGCGGTGATCGTCACGATCCCCGTGGTCGTCCTCGTCCTGCTCTTCCAGCGGCGCATCGTCGCCGGCCTGACCAACGGCGCCGTGAAGGGATAACCCAATGGCCTCGATCGAGATGAGCCACATCGTCAAGCAGTACGGCGACGGCTACCCCGCGGTGAACGACGTCAGCCTCGACATCGCCGACGGCGAGTTCATGATCCTGGTCGGGCCGTCCGGCTGCGGGAAGTCGACGCTGCTGCGGATGATCGTCGGGCTCGAGGACATCACCTCGGGCGACATGGTCATCAAGGGCGACCGCGTCAACGACAGGGCGCCACGTGACCGCAACCTGTCGATGGTGTTCCAGAACTACGCGCTCTACCCGCACCTGACCGTCTACGAGAACATCGCGTTCCCGCTGCGCCTGGCCAAGGTGTCCGACGACGAGGTCCGCCGGCGCGTCGAGGAGGCCGCCGACATCCTCGAGCTGCGCGAGCACCTGGAGCGCAAGCCGGCCAACCTCTCGGGCGGCCAGCGCCAGCGCGTCGCGATGGGCCGGGCGATCGTGCGGGCCGCCGACGCGTTCCTGTTCGACGAGCCGCTGTCCAACCTCGACGCCAAGCTGCGCGGACAGATGCGCACCGAGATCGCGCGCCTGCAGCGTCGCCTCGGCATCACGACGGTCTACGTCACCCACGACCAGACCGAGGCCATGACCCTGGGCGACCGCGTCTGCGTGCTGCGCAAGGGCGTGATCCAGCAGGTCGCGTCCCCGCGCGAGCTCTACGAGCAGCCGGTGAACCTCTTCGTCGCGGGGTTCATCGGCTCGCCACCGATGAACTTCCTGCCCGCCACGCTCAAGGACGGCGCGCTGTCGACCCCCTTCGGCGACGTCGTGCTCGACGAGGAGCGCGCCGGCAAGCTCGCCGGCCACGACCTGCTGCTCGTCGGCATCCGGCCGGAGTACTTCGAGGACGCGAGCCTGGTCGACGAGGCCAAGAAGCCGCACGGGACGACGTTCATCGCGCGCGTCGACGTCACCGAGTGGCTGGGCGACGCCCAGTACGCCTACATCCCGTACGAGGCGCCGACCGAGATCGCCGAGCAGCTCAAGGAGCTCTCGCGCGAGCTCGACTCCGACCAGCTGCGCACCCAGGCGATCGTCTCGATCGACTCCACGAGCCGCATCCGCGAGGGCCGCGAGGCGGAGTTCTGGCTCGATACCCGCAAGATCCACGTCTTCGACCCGAAGACCGGTGACAACCTCACCCGTGACGTGGAGGCGGGCCGGCGGCTCACCGAGATGGCCGAGGAGGACCGCGTCGAGCAGGTCGGTCGGGCGGGCTCCCCGACGTCGGGGTGAGCCGCGCTCTACAGGCGGTGCCAGGCCTGGGCCAGCTGCGACGCGATCGGCGTGACGACGCGGCGGTCGTTCCAGTAGTACGGGTGCGCCAGGGGCGTCCAGCCGAGCCACCACGGGCCGACGCCGACGCGGCGGTCCTCGGTGACGGCGTCGCGCCAGGCGTCGCTGAGCGGGCGCAGGGGTGAGGCGATGACGTCGTCGGGGTCGTAGACGTTGACCCACTCGCCGCGCTGGTCGGGGTGGCGCCCGGCGAAGTCCGGGTGCGGGACGCTCACCGGCTCGCCGAAGCCGGGATGGCGCTGCGCCCACAGCGCCAGGGGCGAGCCGAGCGTGTAGAACCAGCCGAACGTCTCCCCGCGCTCGAGCGGGGTGTCGTCGAGGATCTCCGCGGCGCGCGGGGCCAGCGGCGCGCCGCCGGGCACGGCCTGCAGGTCGTAGAGGAAGTCGCTGGAGACGACGCTGCCGAGGCTGTGGCCGAGCACCACCAGCGGCGCGTCCTCGCCGGCCTTGAGCGCGAGGTCGTGCAGCGTGCCCGCGAGGATCGCCTGCACCTCCTCGTAGTGGCCGGTGCCGTCGGCACCCGAGTGGTAGGCGACGGCGTCCCCGAGGTAGTGGACGATCAGCCACCGCAACGTCGGGAAGTGCGCGTCGTCGAGGCCGGGCAGCCAACGAAGCCCCGCCGTCGACGCGGCCGCGAGCAGCGCCAGGGTCGAGCCCTGGCTGGCGCGGCCCGCGAGCACGTCGAGGACGCCGGCCAGCCAGCGGGCGCTGCGCCCGCCGATGCGGTCGCTGAGCTGGTCCTGGCCGGGCTCGAACACCGGCGCCCAGAACGCGGGCTCGATCACCAGCGCCTCGTCGGCGGGGACGCCCGCGATCCGCTCGAACTCCTCGCGCAGGAGCCGCATCGCCCGGGCGGCGTATTGCTCGCCGGCGCTCTCCACACCGTGCACGAGCATCACGGCGATCTTCTGTGCCACGGGTCCCTGGTACCCCGTGGCGGCTACTTGCTCTCGGTGAGATCGCGGTACGGCGTCCGGAGGCCGTCGACGACCAGGTCGCGCACGGCGTGGCGCTGCCGGATGAACAGCACGACCGCGGCGACCAGGTAGATGCCCGAGACGAGGAGGAGCTCGGCCTCCTGCAGGGGTTCGGGCAGGACCGCGGCCAGGACGAACTGGGCGACGAAGAGCACGAGCAGGCTCAGCGCGCCCCACACGGTGATCGACAGGGTGACCAGCAGCGCCACCGCGAACAGCGACTGCGCCGCCGTGATGAGCAGCTCCTCGCGCTGCACGGCGTCGATCGGCAGCCCGTGGAACGAGCCCGCGGCCAGCGCGAACACGACCGGGAGGGTGCCGACGAGCAGTGACCACTGGTTGACCTTCGACGAGACCAGCGTGGCCAGCGCGTCGGTGGTCTTGAGCCGCCAGGCGTAGAGGCCGGCGACGAGCAGCTCGGGCGCCTCGGAGGCGAGCGGCGCGAGCCACTGCACGAGGAAGAACTGGCTGATCCCGAGCTCGGTGCCGGTCTCGACGAGCGAGTCGGCGAACGGCTCGGCGCACAGCACGATGATCGCGGCGGACACGATGAACAGCCCGATGTAGCCGGTGCGCCGCTTGCCGGTGTCCATCCGCCCGACCCAGGCCGACGGCCCGATGAGGTCGGGGTCCTCGGCCGGTGCCTTGGACACCCGGATGCTGTAGAGCACGAAGATGCCGACGAGCACCACGGTGTCGACCAGCGTGATGCTCTCGCGCAGCGGCAGCGTCAGCGAGTAGAGCGTGGCGAGGAGCAGGAACACCAGCGGGACGCTGTCGGTGCGCATGAGGGTCACGCGCGTCGCGTGGCCGGGCCGGTGCGACGTGCCGGCGCCCCCGGACTGCCCGGCGTCGGCGCCCCCGACCCGCAGCCGGATCGCGGCGAGCAGCACCACCAGCGCCCACCCGACACCGACGAGGATCCGGTTGGCGCCGGTCATGTTGGCCAGCGCCAGGCCGCAGGGGGACTGGTCGGCCGAGCCCGGCGGCAGGCACGTCGGCCCGTACTGCTCGTAGGCGTTGCCGCCCTGGATGGTGAAGACGAAGTCGACGGCGTACTCGGGCAGCACCGCGACCAGGGCGAGCAGCGCGATCGCGAGCCCGGCCGAGATGTCGACCTGCGCGGCCTCGGCCGCCCAGGAGAGCAGGAACGCCGCGCCGACGATCGCCACCCCGAAGAGCAGGGCGTCGACGGGCGGCGAGATGTGCAGCCCGCCGAAGCGCAGCGCGAGGCCGGGCACGGCGGCGGCCACCGCGAGCGCGACCAGCAGGGGAGAGCGGTCACCGCGACGCGTGTCGCTGGGGCTGCTGGTCGCCATGTCCGATTCTCTACCCCGCTCCCGACCCCGGCACCCGTCGACGCGCCCGGTCGGCCGCGACGCGCCGGGCGGTGGCGCCGAACGGGTCCGTGATCACGACCGCGTGCGCAGGCGGTTTGCCTCGACCCCGGGTCCGCGGGCACGGTGCGGTGCCGGCATCCCCGTCCGTCCGCTCCCCGCTCCCCGAAGGTGTGCCGTGCTGCTCCCCACCGTCCTGCCCGCCGACGGGCTCGTCCAGCTGGGCGTCCGCGTCGCCCTCATCGTGCTGATCGCCGTGCTGCTGCGCGTCGCGGTCAACCGGGTCATCGGCCACGTGTCCGCCGGCGCGGGCGTCCCCGGCCTGCTCTCGCTGCTGCGCCGCCGTCGCGGTGTCAGCGACGCCGACCGCATCCAGGCCTTCGGGTCCGCCCGCCGTGCCCAGCGGGCGCGCACCGTCGGGTCGGTGGTCCGCAACGCGGCCACCATCCTGATCTTCGGCACCGCGTTCACCATGGTCCTCGGCCAGTTCGGCGTGAACCTCGCGCCGGTGCTCGCCTCGGCCGGCGTGCTCGGGCTCGCCGTCGGGTTCGGCGCGCAGAACCTCGTCAAGGACTTCCTGTCCGGCATCTTCATGCTGCTCGAGGACCAGTACGGCGTCGGCGACCACGTCGACCTCGGTGACGCCGTCGGCACCATCGAGCGCGTGGGCCTGCGCACCACGACGGTGCGCGACCTCACCGGCATGGTCTGGTACGTCCGCAACGGCACGATCGAGCGCGTCGGCAACGGCTCGCAGGACCACGCCGTCGCGGTCGTGGACGTGCCCCTGGCCATCGACACCGACGTGACGCGCGCGGCCGCGACCGCCGAGGAGGCCGCCGTCGCCGCGGTCCGGGAGCGCGGCCACGCCGCCGACGTGCTCGACCGGCCGCAGGTGCTCGGGGTCGAGCAGCTGTCGGCGTCGGGCATGACGCTGCGGCTCACGGCCCGGACGAGGCCCGGCCGCCAGTGGGCCGTGCAGCGGGCGATGACCGAGCACGTCGTCGCGGCCCTGCGGGCGGACGAGGTGGAGCTCGCGGCCTGACCCGCGCGCTCGTGACCGCTGTGTGACGTCTCCGGCGAACTCCGTGTGTCGTCGCGCGAACACGATGGGGTGAGGCGCAGGATCGGGGCGTGATCGTCGGCCGCCTCCGCCGTGGGGCCCGCCTCGTCGCGGTGGTGCTCGCCGTGGTGGCGCTGGCGACGGGGTGCGCGCAGGTGCGCCAGCTGACGGGCTCGGCGCCGACGACGACCGTCGCGCCGCCGCCCGTCGTCACCACGACCCCGCCGCCGACCACCACCACGACGACCCCGGCGCCGACGCCCTCGCGCGCCCGGGCCGCGGTGGACGCCACGGCGGACGCGGCGCAGGAGCGCGACGACGTCACGCTCGGGGTGGCCGTCCTCGACCGCACGACGGGCGCGACGACCGTCAACGGCGCCGGCGACACCCCACTGCGGGCGGCGTCGGTGGCCAAGCTGTTCACGATCGTCGACATCCTCACCCGCCGGGAGGCCGGGCAGCTGTCCACCACCCCGGGTGACGAGCAGCGGTTCCGCCGGGCGTTGACGCTGTCCGACGACGAGGCGATGAACGCCCTGTGGTCGACCTACGACGGGCCCGAGGGCATCGGGCGCGTCGCCGCCCTGCTGGGGCTGCAGGAGACGAGCGCCCCGGCCGACACGTCGCAGTGGGGCGAGGTCGAGACGTCCGCCCGCGACGTCGCGGCGCTCTACGGGTACGTCACCACCCGGCTGGCGCCCGCCGACCGCGACTTCGTCCTCGGCGCGCTGGAGGCCGCGGCGCCCACGGCGGCCGACGGCTTCGACCAGGCGTTCGGCCTGCTCGACCCGTCCCGGCGCGGGACGGCCGCGGCCAAACAGGGCTGGCTGTGCTGCCTGCAGTCGAGCATCGACCTGCACTCGACGGGCTTCCCGGACGCGGACGGGCGCTACGTGGTGGTGCTGCTGTCCAACCAGCCGCGCGGGTACGACGCTGCCAAGTCGCTGCTCGACGACGCCGCGGCGGCGGCCCGGGACGCGCTCGAGACCTGACCTACGCTCGGGCGGGTGCAGAGCCTCGCCCTGATCGACGAGTGGCCCGTCGAGCACGCCGCGGTGGGGGTGGTCACGGCCGACGGGACGGTGCGGGGGACCCGCGGGCCGACGGACCGCCGCTTCCCGCTCGCGTCGGTGACGAAGCCGCTGGTGGCGGTGGGGGCGCTGGTGGCCGTCGAGGAGGAGGCGGTGACGCTCGACCAGCCCGCCGGCCCCGAGGGTTCGACGGTGCGCCACCTGCTCGCCCACACCTCCGGGCTGGCGTTCGGTGAGCACCGCGTCGTCGCCGAGCCGGGGACGCGGCGGCTGTACTCGTCGGCGGGGTTCGAGGTGCTGGCCGCGACGATCGAGGACGCCACCGGCATCGGGTTCGCCGACTACCTGCACGAGGCGGTCCTCGCGCCGCTGGGGATGGCGGCGACGACGCTCGACGGCTCGCCGGGCCACGGGGCGACGTCGACCGTCGACGACCTCCTGCGCCTCGCCGCCGAGCTCCAGGCGCCGACGCTGCTCCACGGTTCGACGCTGGCGGAGGCGACGACGGTGCAGTTCCCGGGGCTCAACGGCACGATCCCGGGCTTCGGGCACCAGAAGCCCAACGACTGGGGGTTGGGGTTCGAGCTGCGCGACGGGAAGTCGCCGCACTGGACGGGGTCGCACAACTCGCCGGGGACGTTCGGCCACTTCGGCCAGTCGGGAACGTTCCTGTGGGTGGACCCGGACGCCGGCGCGGCGTGCGTGGCCCTCGCCGACCGCGACTTCGGCGACTGGGCGAAGTCGGCCTGGCCGCCCTTCTCCGACGCGGTCCTGGCCGACCTCGGGGGCTAGCGGGTCACCGCGGGACGACGAGCACCAGGGAGTCGTCGTCGGCCTGTTCCACGTGGAGCCCCGCGTCGCGGAGGAGCGCCAGCACCCCGCCCGCGTCCTTCGGCCGCCGCCGCGACGAGGCGAGGAGGTGGGCCGCGCGGCCCTTGTGCGACTTGTTCGCGTGGCTGACCACCGTCCGCGAGCCGTCGGCGGCCTCGCTGTGCACGTCGAGCGTCACCGCGCCCCGCGCCGGTCCGAGGGCGGCGTAGGGACCCGACCGGAGGTCGACGACGAGGTCGTCCACCCCCTCCAGCAACGGGGAGATCTCCGGGCGCCACGTCACCCGCAACCCCTCGCGCCCGGGGAGCATCGTCCCGCCCGAGAGGCGGTACGCCGGGATCGGGTCGGTGCCCCCGACCAGCCCGAACAGCGCCGAGCACACCACCAGCCGCCGTCGCGCCGCCGTCGACAGGGACACCGGGTCGAGCGCGTCGTAGAGCACGCCGGTGTAGCGCCGCAGCGCCGGCGCGGTCGGCGACGTCCACAGCGCGGCGTTGCGCGCGATCTCGCCGTCCTGGCGCTCGGAGATCCCCAGCGCCTCCCGCGACGCCGGGACGTCGGACGCCAGCGCGACGACCTCGTCCACCAGCGCCTTGCGGGTGGGGTTCAGCGACGGGAACGACAGCGCGTCGAGGTCCAGCGGACGCCCCCGCCCACCCGGCGCCTTGGTCTCCGACGGCGGCAGCACGACGAGCACGCCAGCAGACGGTAGTCGGCCACCATGGACGGGTGAGCGAGCGCGGCACCGACGCCTGGCGCGACGAGGTCCTCGCCTGGGTCGCGGAGGCCACCGGGCTGTGGCCGACCGGGGAGGTCACCCAGCGCCACCGCGCCTGGTCCACCGTCCTGCGGATCCCGACGCGCGAGGGCCCGATCTGGCTCAAGGAGCCGGTGGCCGGCATGGCCCACGAGGTCGGCCTGCACGCGCTGCTCGCCCGTCTCGCACCCGACGCCGTCGCGACCCCGCTCGCCGTCGACGAGACTCGTGGCCGGCTCCTCCTCCCCGACGCGGGGCCGAGCGTCCGCGACGTCGGCACCGACCCCGTCGACGCGCTGACCGACGCCCTCCCGCGGTACGCCGTCCTGCAGCGGACGGTCGCCCCGCACATCGGCGCGATGGCCGTCCCGGACGCCACGCCGCCCGCCCTGCCGGCCCGCTACGCCGAGGCCGTGGCGATCATCGGCGGCCCGCCCCGCCACGCCGACGTGATCGCCGGCTGGGCCGCGCAGCTCGACGGCACCGTCCCGTCGAGCGTCGACCACCAGGACCTGCACACCGGCAACATCGGCGTCGACGGCCGCTTCCCGGACTGGGGCGACGCCGTGCTCGCCCACCCCTTCGCCAGCCTGCTCGTCGCCCTCGGTTCGCTGCGCCGCGCCGGCGCGGACACCACCCGCCCCCGCGACGCCTACCTCGACGTCTTCACCGACCTCGCGCCGCGCCACGAGCTCGAGCCCCTCGCCGAGACCGCCTGCCGCGCCGCCGTCGTCGCCCGCGCCCTGACCTGGACCCGCGGCGCGTCGGCCGATCCGCGCTTCACCCACGCGCCGCGGGAGGTGCTCGCCGCCCTCGACGACCCCGACTGGCTGGCCGGCGCCTGATCGGCCCTCCGTACCCTCGTCCGGGTGCCGGACGGGGATCACGGAGACGACCAGCGGCGCTGGCGGCCCTCGCGCGCCGGCATCCTGAACGTCTACCAGTACCAGGACGAGGTGCTGGAGTTCGCGGACGGACGCCTGCTGCTGCGCGGCGTCAACGGGTCGGGCAAGTCGACGGCGATGAACATGCTGCTGCCGTTCCTGCTCGAGGCGGACGTCCGCAAGATCGACGCGGCGGGCGAGCAGCGCGGTGTGCTCCGCAGCTGGATGCTCTCCGACCACGACGACACCCAGCGCACCGGCTACCTGTGGATCGAGTTCGAGCGCCGCCAGGAGAGTGGGCAGAGCGAGTACCGGACGGTGGGCTGCGGCATCCGCGCCAACCGCAGCACCGATCGCGTCGCCACGTGGTGGTTCTCCACCGACCGCCGGGTGCGGATCGACCTGCGCCTCACCGAGGCCGACGTCCCGTTCTCGGTGGACGTGCTGCGCTCCGAGCTCGGCACGCGCGGGCAGGTGTTCACCTCGACCGCCGAGTACCGCGCCGAGGTCGCCCGACGCTTCTTCGGCGGCGTCGACCCGGGCGCCTACTTCCGGCTGCTGCACCAGGTGCGCAACCCCCGCGTCGGTGACCGCATCGACACCGACCTGCCCCGCACGCTGCGCGAGGCCCTGCCGCCGGTGCCCGAGGACGCGGTGCACGACGCCGCCCAGCCGCTCGAGGACCTCGAGGACCACCGCCGCAACGTCACCGACCTCACCCGCACGGCCGCGGCGCTCGACACGGTCGTCGAGGTCTACACCGACTACGCCCGCCGGGTGCTGATGACCGAGGTCGAGGCCGCCGGCTCGGCCGTCGACGTGGCCCGCAGCGCCGCGCGACGCCTCGACCGCGACCGGACGGCGGCCGAGCGCGCGCGGACCGCCCAGGCCGGGACGGTGCGCGCCGTCGACGAGCTCGCCGCCGAGGAGCGCCGCGCCACCGCCGAGCGCCAGGGCCTGGTGAGCCTGCCGGAGTTCACCGCGCACGCCGACCTGCTGCGCCGCCGCGACGAGCTCGGCGGGCCCGACGCCCAGGCCCGCGGCCGCGAGGCCGACCGGGACCGGGCCGCCGAGCGCACGCGAGCGGCGGCGGAACGGGTGGCCGGCGCGCGCGGCCAGGTGGAGTCCGACCTGGCCGGGGTCGCCGAGGCGCTGACGGCGATCGCGACGGCGGCCCGCACGGCCGGGGCGGCGGGGGTCGTCACGCGCCTGCCCGACCCGCCCGCGCTGGTCACCGAGCCCCGCCACGACGAGGCCGGGGCGACGGTCGTCGACGTCCCCCGGGACCCCGACACCGACCCCACCGCCGAGCTGCCCGCGGCCCTCACCGGGGCCGGCGACGCCCTGCGCGCCCACCGCACCACCGTGCGCGGCCTGCGCGACCGCGCCGACGCCGCCGAGCGGGAGGGCACCGCCGCCGGGCGGGCGGAGGCCGAGGCCGCCGAC
>NZ_BAABHO010000064.1:0-29677 GCF_039542135.1 Actinomycetospora chlora | reverse complement strand
ACGGCGGACCCAGCGACGGCGGACCCAGCGACGGCGGACCCAGCGACGGCGGACCCAGCGACGGCGGACCCAGCGACGGCGGACCCAGCGACGGCGGACCCAGCGACGGCGGACCCAGCGACGGCGGACCCAGCTGCGGCGGGCCCGACCCCGAGCCCCGCCCCGGACCGCGCGGCTGCGAGGACGACCACAGCGCGACCGGCGGCTCCGCCGGCGACGAGCCGGGCGGACCCGAGGGCGGCGGCCTCAGCGGCGGCACGGAAGGCGGCATCGGGCAGGGCCTGCTCGATCTGCCCGATCTTGTTGGCGATGCGGAGCCGTTCCCGGCGCTGCTCGATGGGCCGGAGCCGGGTTCGGGGCGGGTTCGCGGCGGGGTCGGGGAGGTGCGGTTGCGGCTGACCACCGCGCTGGGGCTCGATGACATTCCCGGCGCGGTGCCCGGCTACGGCACGGTCCTGGCCGGAGCGGCTCGCACGCTGCTGGCCCGTTACCGCCGGGGTGAGTGGCGGGTGGTGTGCACCGACGATCAGGGCCGCCTGCAGCACGTCCTGCTCGCCCGGCGACGACCACACCGGCCCCGACCGGGTGGGTCGGGGCAGCGGTGCCGGGCGATCGTCGAACTCCACGTTCCGACGACACTGCTCGCTGCCCTCGACCTCCGAGACCACGGTCGGTGGGCGGCGCTGCTGGCCGAGCTCCAGGCCAGGCTGGCCGAGCTGCCCCGCGAGGGTGGGCCACCGGCCGCCACGGTCGCTGATCTCTACCGCCGCCGGCCGCGGGTCGAGATCGACCGCTGGACCCGGGTCCGCGACCGCTGCTGCGTCGCCCCGGCCTGCCGCCGCCGCGCCCAGCACTCGGATCTCGACCACACCCTCGACCACGCCTTCGGTGGGCCGAGCCTGGACTGGAACCTCGGGGTGCTCGACCGCCACCACCACCGCGCCAAACACCACGGCGGCTGGACGCTCCACCAACCCCACCCCGGGCACTTCCGGTGGCGCACCCGCGCCGGCATCGCCCACACCACCAAACCGAGAAAGATCCTCCAGGAACCCGTGTCGCCCCGACCCGCCGGCACGCCCCGCCCTCTCCCGAATGACGCGCCCGCGTGGACCGACGACGACCACCCCGACTGGCGCGCCCGCTACCTCCGACAGACCGGGCTCACCCCACCGGCGAAGACCACCCCACCCGCCGTCCACCCGGCCGACGACCCGCCACCGTTCTGACCCGACAGCACTCCCGACACTCTCGGGAGATCGAGATCGAGAGCACCTGCGAGCTAGGTGAGGGCCAGCCCCAGACCCGTGGCCGCGCCCCAGACGAGCAGCCCGAGAGCGGTGTCGCGCAGCACCGGGATGAGCTGGGGCCCCGTCGAGCCGGCCAGGACCCGCCGCAGGCCCGGCCCGAGCAGGATCAGCGCGAGCAGGCCGGCCAGGGCGCCCCAGGCCCGCAGGCTCAGCACCAGCGTCATGCCCAGCGGCACGACGACGAGGGCCGCGTAGAGCACCCGGGTGTCGCGGTCGCCCAGCACGACGGCGAGCGTCCGCTTGCCAGTCTCCTGGTCCGACTCCACGTCGCGCAGGTTGTTCGCGACCAGCACCGCGCAGGCGAGCAGGCCCACACCCACCGAGGCGCCGATCCCGAGCCCGCTCGCCCGGCCCGTCTGCACGAACTCCGTGCCGAGCACGGCCACCGGGCCGAAGAACACGAAGACGGCGATCTCGCCCAGCCCGCGGTAGCCGTACGGCCGCGAACCGCCGGTGTAGAACCACGCCCCGAGCAGGCACGCCGCCCCCACGAGGATCAGCCACCAGTGCCCGCTGTACAGCGAGAGCGCGACGCCGGCGAGCGCGCCCGTGCCCAGACAGATCATCGCGGCCCGCCGCACCTTGTAGGGCTGGGCGGCTCCCGACCCGACGAGGCGCAGGGGGCCGACCCGGTCGTCGTCGGTGCCGCGGATGCCGTCGGAGTAGTCGTTGGCGTAGTTCACGCCGATGACCAGCGCCACCGACACCACGAGCGCGAGCACCGCGGCCACCGGGTCGAACGCGTCCA
Organism: Actinomycetospora chlora; assembly: GCF_039542135.1. Classification (NCBI taxonomy): domain Bacteria; kingdom Bacillati; phylum Actinomycetota; class Actinomycetes; order Pseudonocardiales; family Pseudonocardiaceae; genus Actinomycetospora; species Actinomycetospora chlora. The sequence goes on along the minus strand of NZ_BAABHO010000064.1, from coordinate 27,619 downwards.
CGCCGGCCGCCGCCCCGCACCCGGCCAGCACCGGCGCGATCGCGGTGGGCAGCGTGCGCGGCCGCGCTCCTTCCACCCATTCAGCGACGGTCGCCACGCCCGCCGAGGGTAGTGGCAGGACGGCGTCACCCGGCAGAGGTGCTCGGCACGCCCAGTGAGCTCAGCAGGGGGGCACCGGCGGCGCACCCTGGATGAAGGCCGCGGGCACGTAGCGGTCGGGGCGGGTGCGCAGCCAGAGGTTGCTCGTGCCCTGGCTGCCGGTGACCTGGCTGCCCGCGACCTGGCACTGCACCTCCACCTGGGCACCGTCACCCACGAGCCCGCCGTCGGCGGCCGCGCCGTCGGGGGTGGTGCGCTCCACGACCGGGCCGGCGCCGGAGGTGATCGCCCGGCCGAGCGAGGCGGCCCGCGCCGTCCACAGGTAGTCGACGGTGACGAAGGCGTTGTCGGTCAGCCCGAGCGCGTGGAAGGTGCCGTCGGCGAGGTCGATGCCGGCCGGGTTCTTCACCTGACGGCCGAATCCGTCGCGGCCGCCGTTGTACCCGTCCTCGAAGGCCGCCTGGGCGGCCGGGCGTCCCTGGGGCAGGTCCTTCCACTGCTCGCGCTGGTCCGGCGGGTTCCAGTAGTCGTCCTTGGTGTTCCAGGGGCCGACGTCCCACACGGGCACGGTGGCGCAGCCGCCGGCGTCGTTGCAGACCCGCACGCTGTAGTCACCGCTGCCGTTGGGCGAGAGCGCACGGCGGGAGGGCAGCGCGACGAACTGGTCCTCCGGGACGATGCGGTGCCCGTTGGCGGTGACGCCGCCGACGAGCCCCTCCCGGGTCGCGAACACGCGGTAGCTGGCCCGGGGGGTGATCGCGCGGGGTCCGGTCGCGACCTGGTCGGCGAGGACCTCGAGGCTGTGCACCGACGGGCCCGCCGAGCCGGTCGGCGCCAGGAGCGCCAGGCGCACCGCCACCGTGCGGGCGGGCTCGGGCAGCAGCGCCGGGGCGCCCGGCCGTGCGGGGATCCACTCCGTCCACTGCCCGTCCTCGGCCTGCCCGCGGACGTCGACCTCGACGGCCGACCCCGGTGGCACGTCGCCGGTGACCGGCGCGTCGATGCGGTTGACGGGCTCGGCGAACTGGTGCGGGCCCAGGTCGAGCAGACCCTGGCGTTCGGCTCCGCGCAGTGCGGCGGGGCCGGTCTCGGTCCCGTCTCGGCCGGTCGACAGCCGGGCCGTGCCCGCGGTGACCTCCACGCCGGTCGACAGCCCGGCCAGCGGCGGGGCCCAGCGCTGCGGGCCCTCGTCGCCGGGGGCGACACGGGTGTCCTGGGGGCCGGCCGGCGGGGTCGGGGCCGGGTCCCCGAACGCGACGGGCGGGCCGAGGGCGGTGACGAGGGTCAGGGCCGTCGTCAGGGCACCGGCGGCCACGACGAGTCCCACCCGTCGCGTCCGCCGGGCCCGGACGACCGGCCCACGGGTGGTCTGGGGTCGAGCCGTGTCGGAGCGCACGAGGCAGTGAACGGCGAGGTCGCGGGCGCGGGTGCCGTTCGCGGAGGAGATCCGCTCGATGGGTTGTCACCCCGTCGAGGGTTTCGCCACCCGTCCGGCGCGCCGCCTCGACGCCGATGCCTACGTGGTGCAGACGCACGGGACCCCCGGGGCTCCTGTGGGTGAGGCCCCGGGGGTCGGTCGTACGGGTCCGGCTCAGGCGGCGCGGCGCAGCCCCAGCGCGACCGCCGCGATCCACAGCATGGTGGCGATGGCGCCGATCGCGAGGGTCAGCGTGCCGGCGACACCACCGCCCATGGCCCAGCCCCAGCCCACGACGAGCGCCAGCCCGGCGACGCGGGAGGCCACGGCGGGGCCGCGACGGCCGGTGCGCGTGAAGTGGCGGCCGAGGACGAAGCACGCCGCGATGAGGCAGGTGAAGCTCAGCGTCCCCGAGACCATGTGGCCGAGGGCGTGCCAGGACATCGCGGTGATGCCGGTGGGCGCGCCGACCGGGCAGCCGTTGCCCGGGTCCATGACGAGGACCCCCGCCGCGGCGAGCCCGATCCCGGCGCCCCGCACCAGGCGCGGGGCCCACGTCGCGCCGGGCGTCCCGGCCAGCGCCGACCGCAGGCCACCGGCCCCGACGACGCACAGCACGCCGGCGACGACGAAGTTGGTGATCTGCACCCAGCCGAGGTCGCCGGTGGAGAGCTGGCTCAGGGGGTGGACCAGGATGTCGAACCCCTGGCGTGTGGCGGCCTGGGCGACCGACACCGCGCACCACCCGACGAGCCCGGTGGCGAGCACCGCCAGCCGGGTGCGGGTGCGGGTGGTGGTGGTGGAGGAGGTGGTGACGGCGGCGGGGGCGGTGATGGTGGTCATCTCGGGTGCCTCTCGGTGCGGGTCGGACTCTCGCCACCACGTCGCCCGAGCTGCTATGACAGGGAACGGCGCTGTTCCCTGTCGCATCGGCCCGGTCGACGTGGAGCCGGAAGCACCCGCACCACGAACCCGAGGAGATCGCGATGCGCTACCTGATGACCACCGGACAGAACAGCCGCCAGCCCGACGAGGCCCTCTTCGCGGAGATGGGCGCGTTCATCGAGGAGATGACCGCCGCCGGCATCCTCATCGCGACCGGCGGGCTGGAGCCCGGCGGCGTGAAGGTGACGTCCGAGGGCGACGAGATCACCGTCACCGACGGACCCTTCGTCGAGGCCAAGGAGGAGATCCTCGGCTTCGCCCTGGTCGAGGTGTCCTCCCACGAGGAGGCCCTCGAGGTCTCCCGCCGCTTCCGGCGCATCGTCGGTGACGGCGACAGCATCCTGCACCGGGTGATGGGCCCGTGACCTCTCCGCGTGGGGGCGGCCTGCACGCCCAGGTCGATGCGGTGTGGAAGCTCGAGTCCGCCCGCGTCGTCGCCGCCCTCACGCGGATGGTCCACGACGTCGGCCTCGCCGAGGAGCTCGCCCAGGACGCCCTGGTCGCCGCCCTCGAGCAGTGGCCCGCCGACGGCGTCCCGGCGAACCCCGGGGCCTGGCTGACGGCCGTCGCCAAGCGGCGCGCCGTCGACCACCTGCGTCGGGCCGAGCGCGCCGAGCGCGCCCACGACGCGGCCGCCCACGCGGACGCCGTCCCCGCGGCCGAGCCCGACGACGAGGCCGACGTCCTGCGCCTGATGTTCCTGTCGTGCCACCCGGTACTGCCCACCGAGGGACGGCTCGCACTGACGCTGCGCCTGCTCGGCGGGCTCTCCGCGGACGAGATCGCCCGGGCGTTCCTCGTCGACGGGACGACCGTCGCCCGCCGGATCGCCGACGCCAAGCGGACCCTCGCCGAGGCCGGCGCCGCCTTCGCGATGCCCGGCCGCGAGGAGCTGGCGGCGCGGCTCTCGTCGGTGCTCGAGGTCGTCTACCTGGTCTTCAACGAGGGCTACGCCGCGACCTCGGGTCAGGACCTGCTGCGCGGAGACCTCTGCGGGCAGGCCCTGCGCCTCGGGCACCGGCTCGCCGCGCTCGCCCCGTCCGAGCCCGAGGTGCACGGCCTCGTCGCGCTCATGGAGCTGCAGGCGTCCCGTGCGGCCGCGCGCACCGCCGCCGACGGCACGCCGGTCCCCCTGCACGAGCAGGACCGCGGCCGCTGGGACCCCGTCCACGTGCGGCGCGGGTTCACCGCGATGCTGCGGGCCCGCGACCTCGGCGGCGGGGGCGGCCCGTACGTCCTGCAGGCCGCGATCGCGGTCTGCCACGCCCAGGCCCGCCGCCCCGAGGACACCGACTGGGCCGCGATCGCCGCGCTCTACGACCGGCTCGCCGCCGCGTGGCCGACGCCCGTCGTCGCCCTGAACCGGGCCGTCGCCGTCGGGCGCGCCCGCGGCCCGGCCGAGGGCCTGGCCCTGGTCGACGCGCTGCGCGACGACCCCCGCCTGCGCGACTACCACCTCCTGCCCGTGGTGCGCGCCGACCTGCTGGCGCGCCTGGGGCGCGCCGACGAGGCCCGCCGCGAGTACGCCCGCGCTGCCGCCCTGACCCGCAACGACGCCGAGCGCGCGTTGCTCGACGCCCGCGCCGCCGACCTCGCGGTGCCGCCCGCCGGACCGACGCTCGCCGACCTCACCGCGGCGTTCCTCGCCGGCCTCGACGACCCGGCCCGCCGCGCCTACGGCCAGACGGTGCGCCGCCTGCTGCGCGGGCTGGGCGGCGACACCCCGCCGGCCGCGGTCACCGGCGACGACGTCGCCCGCGTGCTGACCGCCGCGTGGGGCGGGGCCGCGGCCGCGACGTGGAACCGGCACCGGGCCGCCGTGCGCTCCCTCGCGGCCTGGGCCGACCGTCCCGACCTGGCCGCGGGTCTCGCCCGCCGGGCGCCGGACACCGTGCCCGCCCCGCCGGTCGACCCGGCGCGGGTGGCGGCCCTGTGCGCCGACCCCGCCGTGCCCGTGCGGGAGCGCGCGCTGTGGTCGCTGCTGCACGAGTCGGGCGCCCCGGTGCGGGCGGTGCTCGCGCTCGACGTCGTCGACCTCGACCGCGACGACCGCGCCACCCACGACGGGACGGTCACATGGCGGTCCCGCACCGCCCGCCTGCTCGACGAGCTCCTCGACGGCCGCGAGCGCGGGCCGGTGTTCCGCACCGACCGCGGTCCCCGCACGCGGTTGTCCTACGAGCGCGCGGAGTACCTGGCCAAGCGCCGCACCACCGGCGAGCTCACCCTGGGCCGCCTGCGCGCACGCCGCTGATCAGGCCTCGACGACGACCTTCTCGCCGGTCGACGACGGCTTGCTGCGGAGCAGCAGGGCGAAGCCGACCGCCACGGCGCTGAGGGCCGAGGTGATCAGCATGAGGTCGTCGAAGGCGTTGGTGAACACGAGCCCCGTGGCCGCCTGGTCCATCGTGTAGCTCTGCAGCAGCGCCGCGGTGTGGCCGGCCGCGCTCCCGGCCGCGTCACCCGCGCCGCCGGTCGTCATCGGCTGGGCGCCGTGCGCCCCCATGAGGCCGCCCATGTCGCTCATGCCCTGGGCCTGCTCGCCGGTCATCAGGGCGGTCATCGCGGCCAGGCCCATCGCCGACGAGGTCCGCTGGACGAGGTTGTTGAACGCGCTGGCCCCGCTGGTGTTCTGCGGCGGCACGGCCGACAGGCCGTTGGTCATGATCGGCATCATCGCCAGCCCGATCCCGCCGGCCCGGAACGCGAGGATCCACTGCAGGTGGGTGTGCGGGGTGTCGATCGTGACGTCGCGCAGCATGAAGGTGCCGATGGTCATCACGCTCAGCCCGATCACCGCGGGCCAGCGGGCGCCGAAACGGTCGTAGATGCGGCCGGCCAGCGGCATCATCACGGCCATCACCAGGGCCTGCGGGAGCAGCAGCAACCCGGAGTCGAACGCCCCCATGCCCTGGAACTGCTGCAGGTAGACCGGGATGTAGAACAGCACACCGAACAGGCCGATCGAGATCACCGTGATGAGGATCAGCGAGTTGGTGAACGGCCAGAAGCGGAAGACGCGGACGTCGAGCAGCGGGTGGTCGACCTCGAGCTCGATCACCACGAACAGCGCCAGGCACAGCGACCCGAACGTCAGCAGGATGAGCACCCGGTAGCTCGTCCACCCCCAGCTCTCCCCCTCCGACAGCGCCAGGAGCAGCGAGAACAGGCCCGCGGCGATCGCGAGGAAGCCGGGCAGGTCGAAGCGCTTCGCGGCGCCGCCCGTGAACGAGGGCAGCAGCACGACCGCCGCGATCGCCCCGAGCACGCCGATCGGCACGTTGATGAAGAAGATCAGCCGCCAGTCGACGTACTCGACGAGGTAGCCGCCGAGCGTCGGGCCCACGGCCGGCGCCACGATGATCCCCAGGCCGTACATGCCCATCGCCGCGCCGATCTTCTCCCGCGGCACGATCCGGTAGAGCATCGAGAGCGCGACCACGGGGATCACGCCGCCGGGGATGGCCTGCAGGATCCGGAACGCGATCATGCTGTCGAGGTTCCAGGCGAGCCCGCAGAGCGCGGACCCGGCGGCGAACCCGACCAGCGAGAAGATGTAGGCCCGCTTGAGGCCGATCCGCTCGCCCAGCCACGCGCTGGCCGGGACGATCACGCCCAGCGCCAGCGAGTACGACGTCGCCACCCACTGGATGTCCTCGGTGGTGGCGCCGAAGTCCTTCTGCATGGCCGGGATGGCCACATTGACGATGCTGACGTCGAGCACCGACATGAACATCCCGACGACCAGGACGATCAGCGAGACCACCCAGGGGCCCGACGACGCGGGCGCCGCGGGCGTCGGCGGCGGTCCGGACGCCGGGCCGGCCGGGGCGGCCGGGGGTGCCGGGGCCGGCTCCAGCGGCGGTGCCGGGGTGCTCGGCGCGCTCACCGTCTCGGTGTCCGGGCCGGCGGACGTCTCGGTCGACACGATCGGATTCTCGCATCCGCAGCGCCGTCCCGACGGTCCCGGAAATCCGGGAAAGCGCAGGTCAACGGCCCAAAGCGGACGCGCGTCACCGCCCGTCCCGGTGGATGTCGACCTCGGTGTTCATGCCGGGGATGAGCTCGAGCCCGCGCGGGTCGTCGATCGTGATCTTGACGGGGATGACCTGGGTGACCTTCTGGAAGTTCCCCGAGCTGTTCGACTGCGGCAGCGGCGAGAACACCCCGGCGGCGCCGCCCTGGATCTCGCGGACCGAGCCCGTCAGCGGCACGTCGGGGTAGGCGTCGACGGAGATGTCGACGGGCGCGCCGACGCGCACCTGGTCGATGTCGGTCTCGTCCACGCGGGCGGTGACCGTGAGGTCGGAGACGTCGTAGGCGACCGCGAGCTGGGTGCCCGCCGTGACGAACGCGCCCTCGGTGGTGTCGTCGACCGCGACCGTCCCGGCGGCGGGGGCGCGGATCGTCAGCTGGGGCTGGACGTAGGCGCCCTGCAGCTGGATGCGGCCGACGGCCTGGTCGCGCTCCAGGACGGTGCCCTGCGTCGCCGACCAGTCGACGAGGGTCCCCGCGGCCGGGGCGACGATCGGGATCTGGGTGCCGTCGACCTGCGCGTTGTCGGTGGAGACGTACCGGCTCGAGACCACGAAGTAGTTGATCGTGAAGGCGGCCGCGGCGATCAGGGCGATCACCACGATGACGATCAGCGCGATGCGCGTGGAGCGCTTGAGGGGGCGTCGCCCCGAGGTCGCCTGCTCCTCGGTGGGCTCCGCGGCGGCGGGCTCCTCCGCGGTGGCGATCGGGCCGGTGGACGGGTCGTCGGGCTGGCTCATCGGGACCTGCCTCCGGTCGTGAGGACCTGCTGGTTCTCCTGCAGACCGCCGAGCACCTGCGTGCGGTCGGTGCCGACGAGCCCGGCGTTGAACCGGGTCGTCTGCGTGCTCCCGCCCGGGCCGATGACGACGACCGAGCTCGACGTGCCCTGCCGGCGCACGGCCGAGTTCGGGACGGTGAGCACGTTGTCGACCTGCCCGGTGACCACCGACGCCCGCGCCGTCTGGCCCTCGCGCAACCGCGGGTCGGGCGCGGTCAGCGCGACCGTCACGTAATAGTTGACGACGTTCGCGATCGCCGCGCCCGACGGCGCGACGGCCTGCACGGTGCCGCCCAGCGTGGCGTCCGGGATCGCGTCCACCGCGACGTCGACGTGCTGGCCCACGGCGATCGCGGCCGCGTCCTCCTCCTGGAACGGCACGACCACCTGCAGCGCGCTCGCGTCGTCCAGCACGACGAACTGCGCGCCGCCGGGCCGGGTCGGGGTGGTGCCCCCGGCCGCGCCGGCCGCGCCCGAGGCGGCGCTCGCGGCCGGGGCACCGGGGATGGCCGCGGCGCCGCCGGGCGCCTGCGCCGTCGTGCCCGAGCTCGCGCCGACGAACTCGCCGACCACTCCGTTGAGGGCGGTGACGGTCCCCGCCGACGGCGCCCGCAGCGTGGTGTTCTCGAGGTTCTGCCGCGCGGTGTTCACCCCCGCGCGCGCCCCGTCGACGGCGGCCTCCGCGGCGTCGAGGGTGTGCGGGCGCTGGGCCTCGGCGGCGTCGAGGTTGTTCTGCGCCTGGACGACGCCCTGCCGGGCCTGCTCGACCTGCAGGTCGCCCGCCGCCGAGGAGCCGCCGGCACCGCCGGCGGCCCCTCCCGATGCCGCCGCCGGTGAGGCGCCACCCGACGCACCGCCCGCGGCGCCGGCGCCCGCGCCGCCGCTGGCCGCCGCGCCTCCCGAGCCGGCCACCCGCTCGGTGGCGTCCAGGATCCGCTGCGCCTGCTCCAGCGCGGCCCGCGCGCCGCCGACCGACGTCGAGTCCTCGGCCTGCTCGAGCTGGGCCTCCTGGCCGTCGAGCTGGGCCTGGGCCTGCCGCAGCGACTGGCGTGCGGCGTAGTCGTCGATCGTGGCCAGGATCTGGCCCTCCTCGACGCGGTCGCCGACGCCGACGCGGACCGAGGTCAGCTGCCCGCCCTGGGGGAAGCCGACGTTCACCTGGCCGGACGACACCGACCCGACGGCCGACACCGACGTGCTGACAGTCCCGCGCGTCACCGCGACGGTGCGGGGCGCGGCGGGCGTCGCGGACCCGCAGCCGGCGACGACGGCGCCCGCGGCGACGACGGCCACCGCCACCGCACCGAGACGGACCGCGCGACCGGCGGGACGCTGCCGTGCGCGCGGCGGCGTGGTGTCCAGAGCCACCCGGCCTCCTCGTGGTTGGTACATACAAGTAACGGCGCGTGGCGCAGCATGGCACGGTCGGAGCAACCGGTGGAGAGGAGCATCCGACTGGTCCGAGTGGAGCAGTTCCGCCGTCGGTCCGGATCCACCAGGATCGGCGCCGTGACCAGCCACGACGCCCCCAGGTCCGCGACGGCGGCGATCTCGCTGCACGACTTCACCGACATCGACCACTCGGCGGAGTCGACCTACGTCGCCGCCCTCGAGGCCTTCGACCGCCTGCCGCTGCTCCGGGAGCTCAAGGCCCTCGCGATCGAGCGCACGGGGATCGGCCCGGGCCGGCGCGTCCTCGACGTCGGGTGCGGGTTCGGGCTCGAGACGCTCCGGCTCGCGGCGCTCGTGCAGCCCGGCGGCGCGGTCTCCGGCATCGACCTGTCGCAGGACTTCATCGCCGAGGCCCGGCGCCGGGCGGCCGCGGCCGGGCTGGAGGTCGACCTCGTGCCGGGCGACGCGCAGCAGCTGCCCTACCCCGACGGCGCCTTCGACGTCGCGCGCGTCGAGCGGGTGCTGATCTACCTCGAGGACCCGGGCCGCGCGCTCTCCGAGCTCGTGCGCGTCACCCGCCCCGGCGGCCGCATCGCGATCATCGCGCCGGACTTCGACACCAACACCGTGAACGTCGACGACCCGGCGCTCGTCCGCGCCGTGCTGGCCCACGAGGCCGACACCGCCGTGGTCAACCCCCGCCTCGTGCGCGACCTGCGCGGGCACCTGCTCGACCTCGGGCTGGTCGACGTCGAGGTCGCCAGCCGGATGGTCGTGTTCACCCCCGACCTCGGCGCGCGGTACTTCGGCCACCTCGGTGAGACCGCCGCGGCGGCGGGGGTCGTCGACGCGGCCGCCGGGCAGCGGTGGACGTCGACCATCGAGGCCCTGCACCGGGCGGACCGCCTGTTCGGCGCCATCGGCTACTACCTGTTCACCGCGACCCGCCCCGCGTGAGCAGCGCCGCACCCGCGGCCGACGACGGGTGCGGACCGGCCGTGGTCTCTACCGTGGAGTCGTGATCCCCTCCACGGCGCAGGCCCGGGTCGTCGTGGACGAGTGGGTGCGGGCCGGCGTGCACGACGTGGTCGCGTGCCCCGGGTCGCGCAACGCGCCGCTGCTCGTGGCCCTGCACGCCGCCGACCGCGACGGGCGGCTGCGGCTGCACGTCCGCATCGACGAGCGCGGCGCCGGCTTCCTCGCGGTCGGCATCGGGACGGTGTCCGGGCGCGTGGTGCCGGTGGTGGTGACGTCCGGGACCGCCGTCGCGAACCTGCACCCCGCGGTGCTCGAGGCCTCCCGGTCCGGGGTCGGGGTGCTGGTGGTCAGCGCCGACCGGCCCGTCGAGCTCGTCGGCAGCGGCGCCAACCAGACGATCGACCAGGTCGGCCTGTTCGGCGGCGCGGTGCGGGCGTCGGTGGTGATGCCGCTCGCCGAGGACCGGCCGGGCGCGGCGCGCACCTGGCGCACGGTCGTCACCCGCGCGCTCGATCGCGCGACGGGCGCCAGCGGCGGCGACCCGGGGCCGGTCCAGCTCGACGTGCCGCTGCGCGAGCCGCTGCTCGACGACGCCGCGGACCCGCCGGGCGAGACCGACCCGACGCTGGCCGGCCGGCCCGGCGGCGCGCCCTGGACCCGCACGGACACCGCCCCGCCCGGATCGCTGCTGGCCCCGCTGGCCCTGCGCGCCGGGGTGCGGACGCTGGTGGTCGCGGGCTCGGGCGGCGAGGCCGTGCCGGCCGGGGTGTCCCTGCCCGAGGGCGTGCCCGTGGTCGCCGAGCCCACGTCGCCGCTGTGGTCCGACCCGCGTGGGGGCCGGGCCCTGCACGCCGGCACCTCGGTGCTGCCCGCGGCCCTCGACGGCACGCGCCACGACCTGCACCCCGACCAGGTCGTCGTCCTCGGCCGGCCGACGCTGCACCGCGCGGTGTCGCACCTGCTCGCCGACCAGCGCGTCACCGTCCTCGCCGTACCCGCCGTCGCCCCGACCGGCCGCCGTCCCCGCCCCGGCTGGACCGACGTCGCCGGCGCCGTCACCGCCGTGGGTGCCCTGCCGCCCCCCGACGACTGGAAGCCCGACCCGGCCTTCGTCCGCGCCTGGGCCGAGGCCGACGAGGCCGCCGCGGAGGCGCTCACCGGCACCGGCGGCGGGGACGGCCCGGCGCTCGCCGCCGCCACCGTCGCCGCCCTGCCGGCGGGCGCGCACCTCGTGGTCGGCGCCTCGGCCCCCATCCGTGACGTCGCGCTGGCCGCGCGGCCCCGCGCGGACGTGACAGTGCACTCCGCGCGCGGCGTGTCCGGCATCGACGGCGCGGTGTCGCTGGCCACCGGCGTCGCGCTGGCCCACCCCGGCCCGACGTACGCGCTGCTGGGCGACCTGACGTTCCTGCACGACGCGAGCGGCCTGGTCGTGGGGCCGCAGGAGCCGCGCGGGGAGCTGACGATCGTGGTCGCCAACGACGACGGCGGCGGGATCTTCACCACGCTCGAGCAGGGGGCGCCGCGCTACGCCGACGCCTTCGAGCGCGTCTTCGGCACCCCGCACGGCACCGACCTCGCCGCGCTGTGCGCGGCCCACCACGTGGCCCACCGGCGCGCCGGCCTCGCCGACCTGCCGGCCGCGCTCGCCCCGACCGGGCGGCCGGGCACCCGCGTCGTCGAGGTCGTCGTCGACCGCACCCGGCGGCGGGCCGGCGGCGAGGAGACGGCCGCGGCGGTGCGCGCGGCGCTGGGGCGGGCCCGTCCCGGGGAGTGACCCGGCCGGAGAGTGACCAGAGCCGTCACCGCACGCGCCCACCACGGGCCATCAGGGATGATGCGTCGGCCACGGACGACGACGCGGCGGCCGGAGGGGCCGCCGGGAGAGGAGTGTCGCGGGCGTGCTCCTGCTGGTGATGGCCCACGCGGTGGCCGCGCTCGTCGCCCCTGCGCTGGTGCGGGCCCTCGACCGGCGCGCGTTCCCGCTGCTCGCCCTCGTGCCCGCGGTGAGCTTCGCCTGGATCCTCGTCCAGCTCCCCGACGTGCTCGCGGGGCGCGTGCCCGTCGAGGTCGTGCCGTGGATCCCGGCCCTGGACGTGAGCCTCGCGTTCCGTCTCGACGCCCTCGCGGCGACCGTCTCGCTGCTCGTCACCGGGGTCGGCGCGCTCGTGCTGCTCTACTGCACCCGCTACTTCTCCGTCGGCGCCCGCGGGCTCGGCCGCTTCGCCGCGGTGCTGACGGCCTTCGCCGGCGCGATGCTCGCGCTCGTCTGGTCCGACGACGTGTTCGTGCTCTACGTCTGCTGGGAGCTCACGACCGTCTTCTCGTTCCTGCTCGTGGGCCACGACGCGCACAAGCGGGCGAGCCGCGCGGCGGCTGTGCAGGCGCTCGTCGTCACCGCCGCGGGCGGGCTGACGATGCTCGTCGGGCTGGTCATCCTGTCCCAGGCGGCCGGCACGTCGCGGCTCTCGGAGCTGGTCGCGTACTTCACCGGGCCGACGGCCGCCCCGGCGGCGATCACCGCCGGGGTGGTCTGCGTCCTGGTCGGCGGGATCACCAAGTCCGCACTCGTGCCGTTCCACTTCTGGCTGCCCTCGGCGATGGCGGCCCCGACGCCGGTCAGCGCGTACCTGCACGCCGCGGCGATGGTGAAGGCCGGCGTCTACCTCGTGCTGCGCCTCGCGCCCGGGCTCGCGGACGTCCCGGTGTGGCAGCCGGTGATCGCGACGCTGGCGGTCGTGACCATGCTGCTCGGCGGGGTGCAGGCGCTGCGCCAGTACGACCTCAAGCTCGTCCTCGCGCACGGCACCGTGTCCCAGCTGGGCTTCATGATCGTGCTCGCCGGGGCCGGCACCCGGGACGCGGCGCTCGCCGCGCTCGGGCTCGTCGTGGCGCACGCGCTGTTCAAGGCCTGCCTGTTCCTCGTCGTCGGCGTGATCGACAAGCGGGCGGGCACCCGCGACCTGCGCGAGCTCTCGGGGCTCGGGCGGCGCGCGCCGGTCCTCGCGACGGCCGGCATCCTCGGCGCGGCCTCGATGGCGGGTCTTCCGCCGCTGCTCGGGTTCGTCACGAAGGAGGGCGCGTTCGAGGCCTTCCTGCACGAGGCCTACGCGCCGGTGTCGACGCCGCTGCTGGTGCTCGTCGTGCTCGGCTCGGTGCTCACGGTCGCCTACTCGACGCGGTTCGTCTGGGGTGCCTTCTGGCGCAAGCCCGGCGTCGGCGAGGTGTCCTGGGCCGCGCCCGGGCCGCTGTTCACCTCCGCGCCCGTGGTGCTCGGGGTCGCGGGGCTCGTCGCGGGCCTGGCCGTCAGCACCATCTCCCCGCTGCTCGTCGCCTACGCCGACACGCTGCCCGCGAGCTACCCGACGCTGCTCGAGCTCGCCGTCGTCCCCTCGGTCGGCGTCGCGCTCGGGCTCTCGGTGCTCGCCGTGGTCCTCGGCCTGCTGGTGGGGCTGCCCGCGGTCAGCGCGCGCCTGACCGCCCGCCAGCCCCTCGCCGGGGTCCGCGCCGAGATCACCTGGCGCGGGGTGGTCCACGCGCTGGAGAACACCTCGCTGCGGGTCACCGCGGTCACCCAGCGCGGCTCGCTGCCCGGCATCCTCACCACGGTCTTCGCCGTGCTCGTGCTCGGGCCCGGACTCGCGCTGCTGCTCACCGCCGACCTCGGCGCCGTGCGCGTCGACCGCCTCGTCGACTCCCCGTTCCAGGTGCTCGCCGCCGTGGTCGGGGCAGCCTGCGCGATCACCGCGACGCGGGTGCGCCGCCGCCTCGGCGCGGTGCTGGTCGTCGGCGGGCTCGGCTACGCGACGGCGCTGTTCTTCGCCCTCGCCGGGGCACCCGACGTCGCGCTGACCCAGGCGCTGGTCGAGACGGCCTCGCTCGTCGTCGTCGTGCTCGTGCTGCGCACGCTGCCCCGCGACATCGCCGACCGGCACACACCGCGTCAGCGCGTGCGGCGGCTCCTCGTCGCCGTCCCGGTCGGGCTGCTGATGGCCGGGCTCGGCGCGGTCGCCCTCGCCGCGCGGAACGTCCCGCCGGTGTCGGCGGCCTTCCCGGCCCAGGCGTACGACTTCGGCGCCGGCGCGAACGTCGTCAACGTGACCCTGGTCGACATCCGCGCCTGGGACACGATGGGCGAGCTCTCGGTGATCGTCGCGGCGGCCACCGGCGTGGCCAGCCTCGTCTTCCTGCACCGCCGCTCCGGCGCGCCGCCGCGGGCCGAGTCCCAGCCCGTCGTCTCCCCGACCACCCGGGCCGGCGGCTGGCTGCGCTCGGCCCGCAGCGGCGACGGCGACCGGGTGCTGCTGCTCGAGGTGATCACCCGGCTGGTCTTCCCGACGATGATGGTGGTCTCCCTGTACTTCCTGTTCGCCGGCCACAACGCCCCCGGCGGCGGCTTCGCCGGCGGTCTCGTGGCGGGCCTCGCCCTGGTCGTGCGCTACGTCGCGGGCGGGCGCTACGAGCTCGGCGAGGCCGTGCCCGTCGACGCCGGCCTGCTGCTCGGGCTCGGCCTGCTCTGCGCGGGCGGCACCGGGCTGGGGGCCCTCCTGCTCGGCGGCGAGGTGCTCCAGACCGCCGTGCTCGAGGCCGACGTCCCGCTGCTCGGGCACGTCAAGTTCGTGACGTCGCTGATCTTCGACGTCGGTGTCTACCTCGTCGTCGTCGGGCTCGTGCTGGACGTCCTGCGCAGCCTCGGCGCCGAGCTCGACCGCCGCCGGGCCAACGCCCGGCGCCGCGAGGAGGTCTCCGCGTGACGTCCCCGATCCTGCTGCTCGCCCTCGTCGGCGTGCTCTACGCCGCCGGGGTCTACCTGATCCTCGAGCGCAGCCTGACGCGCGTGCTGCTGGGCATCCTCGTGCTCGGCAACGCGACCAACGTCCTGGTCGTCGTGGCCGGGGGCCGGGCCGGCGCGCCGCCCCTGGTCGGCCGCGCGCCCGACGACGCGATGAGCGACGCGCTGGTGCAGGCCCTGGTGCTGACGGCCATCGTCATCACCCTCGGTGTCACCGCGTTCCTGCTCGCGCTCATCCACCGCGCCTGGACCCTCGAGCGCGAGGACGACCTCACCGAGGACGTCGAGGACCGCTCGGTGCGCCGCCGGCTGGCCCGCGGCGAGCAGTCCGACGAGGAGGAGCTGGACACCACCGGCTGCGAGAGCACCGCCGACACCGACCCCGACGACACCGGGTCGGAGCCGACGCCGGCGCGGGCCGGGGGTGCCTCGTGAACCCCGGCTCGACCTTCCTGGCCACGATCATCCCGCTGCCGGTGCTGCTGCCGCTGCTCGGGGCGGGGGCCACGCTGGTGCTGTCGCGGCGCCCGACGCTGCAGCGCGCGCTGAGCGTCGCCGTGCTCACGGTGGTCGTGATCATCGCCGCGCTGCTGCTCGTGGCGGCGATGCGCTCCGGCCCGGTGGTCGTCACCGTCGGATCGTGGCCGGTGCCGCTGGGCATCACCCTCGTCGCCGACCCGCTCTCGGCGCTGATGCTGCTGGTGTCGATGACGGTGACGCTCGCGGTGCTCGTCTACGCCATCGGCCAGGGCGTCTACGACCGCGACGAGTCGACCCCGATCACGATCTTCCACCCGACCTACCTCGTGCTCGCCGCGGGCGTCGCCAACGCCTTCCTGTCGGGGGACCTCTTCAACCTCTACGTCGGGTTCGAGGTCCTGCTGATGGCGAGCTACGTGCTGCTCACCCTCGGCGGCAGCCGCTCGCGGGTCCGCGCCGGCGTCACCTACGTGGTCGTCAACGTCGTGTCCTCGTTGATCTTCCTCGTCGGCATCGCGCTGGTCTACGCCGCCGTCGGGACGCTCAACCTCGCGCAGATCTCGGTGCGGATGGCCGCGGTCCCGCCGGGCACGGCGCTCGCGATCCACCTCGTGCTGCTCACCGCGTTCGGCATCAAGGCGGCGGTCTTCCCGCTGTCGGCGTGGCTGCCCGACAGCTACCCGACAGCGGCGGCGCCGGTCACCGCCGTGTTCGCCGGCCTGCTCACCAAGGTCGGCGTCTACTCGATCATCCGCACCGAGACGCTGCTCTTCCCGGGCTCGGAGGTCACGCACACCGTCCTGCTCGTCGCCGCCGGCCTGACGATGGTGGTCGGTGTCCTGGGGGCGATCGCGCAGGCCGACATCAAGCGCGTGCTGTCGTTCACGCTCGTCAGCCACATCGGCTACATGATCTTCGGGGTGGCGCTGGGCACCGCGATGGGCGTGGGCGGCGCGGTGTTCTACGTCGTCCACCACATCACCGTGCAGGCGACGCTGTTCTGCGTGGTCGGGCTCGTCGAGGGCGTCGGGGGGTCGACGTCGGTCACCCGCCTCGGCGGCCTCGCGCGCGCGTCGCCGCTGCTCGCGATCCTCTGGTTCATCCCCGCGGTCAACCTCGGCGGCATCCCGCCGCTGTCGGGCTTCATCGGCAAGCTCGGCCTCGTGCAGGCCGGCGTGGCCGACGGGTCGGCGCTCGCCTGGACGCTGGTCGTGGTCTCGGTGCTGACGAGCCTGCTGACGCTCTACGCGGTCACCAAGGTGTGGGTGCTCGCCTTCTGGCGCCCGGCCGACCAGATCCCGGTGCCCGACGAGGCCGACGACCCCGGCGACGAGGCCGGTGACGAGTCGCCCGCCGACCCCGACGAGGACGAGGGCGACACCGGCCCCGCCGGCGGCAGCGGCGGCCTGCCCGGCGCGCCCTCGCCGCGTCGCGGGGTGCTCACCGGCGTGCGGCCGGGCACCGCCCGCACGATCGCGGGGTCGGACACCAACTCCGGGGCCGAGGTGGACTGGCCGGTCGCGCGGATGGCGCCCGCCGACGGCGCGCCGGTACTGACCGGCCGGCTGCTCGGCATCGCCAACGATCGCGTCTCGTCGCGGCTGCCCAAGGTCATGGCCGGGGCCACGGGCGCGCTCGTCGCGCTCGGGCTGGCGCTCACGGTCGTCGCCGGGCCGCTCTACGACGTCGCCGACCAGGCCGCCGACGACCTCGTCGCCCGCACCCCCTACATCTCCGCGGTGTTCGCGCAGACCGTCGACGACCGGGTGGCCCGGTGAACCGCCCGGCGCCCCCTGACACCGCGGGCCTGCTGCGCCGCCTCGTGCCGGTCGTGTGGCTGGTGCTGGTGTGGGTCCTGCTGTGGGGCACGTTCACGTGGGCGAACGTCCTCGGCGGGATCGCCGTCGCGCTCCTCGTGCTCACGGTGTTCCCGCTGCCGCCCGTGCCGGGGCGCGGGTGGCTGCGGCCCGGGGCCACGCTGCGTGCCGTCGGCCTCTTCGTCCGCGACCTGGTCGTCTCGGGCCTGCAGGTGGCGTGGCAGTCGCTGCAGGCCGTGCGGCCCGGGCCGCCGATCCGCAGCTCGGTGGTGGCGGTGCGGCTCGCGTCGTCGTCGGAGTTCGTCATGGCGATGATCACCGCCGAGCTGTCGCTCGTCCCGGGCAGCGTCGTGATCGAGGCCCGCCCCGAGGAGCAGACGATCTACGCCCACGTGCTGGGGGTCGACGACGAGGCGGGCGTGGAGCGGTTCCGCGCGCAGGTCCGCCGCCTGGAGTCCGACCTCGTCGACGCGCTCGGCCGCCCGCGGGCTCCCGAGGAGGCCCCCTCGTGACCACCTTCCTGTCCCTGCTGCAGGGCGTCCTCGTGGTGTCGCTCGTGCTGCTCGGCGTCTCGGCGCTGCTCGTCGTGGTGCGGCTGCTGCGCGGCCCGACCGGTCTCGACCGGCTCGTCGCGCTCGACGTCCTCGTCGCCGAGTTCCTCTGCGGGCTCGTCGCCTACGCGGCGCTCTCGGGCGACTCGGCGCTCGTGCCGGTGGTGGTCGCGATCAGCCTGGTCGGGTTCCTCGGGTCGACCACCGTGGCCCGTTTCGTCCGCCGGGGGACGGGCCGGTGAAGCCGCCCGGGAACGGCCTCGAGGTCGTGCTGGACGTGGTCGGCACCGTGGCGATCGTGCTCGGCGTCGTGCTGGCGCTGGTCGCGTCGATCGGCCTGCTCTCGCTGCCCGACGTGCTGAGCCGCATGCACGCGGCCACGAAGCCCCAGGTGCTCGGGCTGCTGCTCGTCGTCATCGGGGGCGCGCTGCACCTGCGCACCAGCGTGGACGTGTGGATGCTCGTCCTCGTCGGCGCCTTCCAGCTCGTCACCGCCCCGGTGACCGCGCACGTCGTCGGCCGGCTCGCCCACCGCGGCGACGGGGTGCGCCGCGACCTCCTGCACGTCGACGAGCTCACCGAGCGCCCGGACGGGGTCGACCCGGGGCCGGACGCCCCGGAGCCCGACGAGGAGGAGGCGGGGTCGTCCCGCCCCGAGCGCCGATGAGCGCGCTCCCTAGACTCGGTGCCATGACCCGCGTGCGCGCGCTGCTGCGGCGGGCCCGCGAGCGGGCCGCGCCCGTGCTCGCCGACGCCCTCGCCCTGGTGCGCCCGGCAGGGCGGCGGGCCCCCGAGATCGTGGTCGCCGCGGGCCTCGTGATCAGCGTCCTGCTCGTCCTCGTGCTCGTCGGGGCGGCCCGCAACGACGCGAAGATCGACGCCGACGAGGGCCGCGCGGTCGCCGAGGTGCTCGAGGGCGGCTCCCGCCCGCACACCTTCGTGCGCTTCACCGCCGACGACGGCGCCGTGCTGACGCCCGAGAAGGGCGTGTTCTACCCGCGCGGCCTCGAGCCGGGCCAGCTCGTGCGCGTCGAGTACGACCGCTCCGACCCCGAGCTCGTCCGCGTCGCCGGCCGGACCTGGACCGAGGGCCTCGTCCCGGTGGTCCTCGGGCTGGTCGCGCTCTGGGCGGTGCTCGCGCCCTCGGCGTGGCTGCTCGCGCGCGCCCGGCGCCGCCGCCGGTACGCCGCGGCCGCCGCCCGGTGGCACGAGCGCGAGGACGGCGAGCCGGAGCTGGCCGGGGCGGGGTCGCGGTGAGCGGCACCCGCGCGGAGCTCGACCGCGACCCGCGCGCGGTGGCGCGCATGTTCGACGGCGTCGCCGCCCGCTACGACGTCACCAACACCGTGCTGTCCTTCGCCCAGGACGTCCGCTGGCGCCGGGCCACCCGCGCCGCGCTGGGCGTCGGGCCCGGCGACGTCGTGCTCGACGTCGCCGCGGGCACCGGGGTGTCGACCGTCGAGCTCGCCCGCACCGGCGCGCGCTGCCTGGCCACCGACTTCTCGCTCGGCATGCTGCGCGCGGGGCACGCCCGCCCGCACCGCACGGTCCCGTTCGTCGCGGCCGACGCGCTGCACCTGCCGGTGCCCGACGCGTCGGTCGACGCGGTCGTCATCTCCTTCGGCCTGCGCAACACCGTCGACCCGGACGCCGCGCTCGCGGAGTTCGCCCGCGTCACCAAGCCCGGCGGCACGCTCGCGGTCTGCGAGTTCTCCCGCCCGACGTGGACGACGTTCCGCCGCGTCTACACCGACTACCTCATGCGGGCGCTGCCCCGCGTCGCCCGCGCGGTGAGCTCCAACCCCGACGCGTACGTCTACCTCGCCGAGTCGATCCGCGCCTGGCCCGACCAGGCCGCCCTCGCGCAGCGGATCGCCGCCGCCGGCTGGCGCTCGGTGGCCTGGCGCGACCTCACCGGCGGCATCGTCGCCCTCCACACCGCGACCCGGCCCGAGCAGCCGGCCTGACCGGCCGACGCCGGCTCCAAACCACCCTCGACGGGCGATCTCGCCACACGATCCCTACACTCCTGGTGCCGAGCTAGTGAACGGATTCACAAGGAGAGTCAGCGCCGTGTCCGCCACCACCGGAGCGCGCCGCAGCCCCGACAGCGACGCCGACGTCGTCGTCGTGGGCGCCGGACCCGCGGGCTCCACGGTCGCGACGTACCTGGCGCGCGCCGGACTCGATGTCCTCGTGCTCGAGAAGGCGACGTTCCCCCGCGAGAAGGTCTGCGGCGACGGGGTCACCCCGCGCGGGGTCAAGCAGCTCGTGGACCTCGGCGTCGACACCCGCGAGGAGGCCGGCTGGCGCCACCAGCGCGGCCTGCGCGTCGTCGGTGGCGGCGCCAGCGTCGAGCTCGACTGGCCCGAGCTCGCGAGCTACCCCGCCTACGGCCTCGTCCGCCCCCGCCGCGACTTCGACCAGATGCTCGCCGACCACGCCCGCGCCGCCGGCGCCCGCGTCGAGGAGGGGGTCTCGGTCGGCGCCGTCACCACCGACGGGCGCGCCGGCCGCGCCGACGGCGTCGAGGCCCGCCGCGGCCCGGAGCGCGAGCCGGTCCGCTACCGCGCCCCCCTCGTCGTGGCCTGCGACGGCGTCGGTGCCCGCACGGCCCTGAGCCTCGGCATCGCCAAGCGCGACGACCGGCCGCTGGGCGTCGCCGTCCGCCGCTACTACACGAGCCCGCGCCACGACGACGCCTACCTCGAGACCCACCTCGGCCTCCACGACCGCCCGGGCGTCGGCAGCGACCTGCACGGCGGCTACGGGTGGATCTTCGGCATGGGGGACGGCACCGCCAACGTCGGGCTCGGCGTCCTCGCGACCCGGCAGGGCGACAAGCGCGACTACCGCGCGATGCTGCGCTCCTGGCTCGACGGCCTGCCCGCCGCGTGGGGGCTGACCGAGGACAACGCCACCGGCCCGATCAGCGGCGCCGCGCTCCCGATGGGCCTGAGCCGCACGCCGCTCTACCGCGACGGCCTCGTGCTGGTCGGCGACGCCGGCGGTCTGGTCAACCCGTTCAGCGGCGAGGGCATCGCGTACGCGCTGCAGTCCGCGGCGCTGGCCGCCGAGTGCGTCGTGCAGGCGATGGCCCGCCCGCAGGGCACCGGCCGCGAGCGGGCCCTGGCCGCCTACCCGGCCGCGGTGCGCCACGCGCTGGGCAGCTACTACCGCGTGGGCAACCGCGCGGCCGGGGCGCTGGGCCGTCCCCGCTTCATGCACCACGCGCTGCGCCTCGGCCTGCCGCGGCGGCGCGTGATGAACGCGGCGCTGCGGCTGTTCGCCGGCCTCACCGACGGCCGCGACGGCGACGCGGGCGACCGCGTGCTCGACCTCGCGCTGCGGCTCGTGCCGCCGCTGGAGGACGCGCCGAAGGGGGTGTCGCGGGCGGCCTGAGGCGCCGCGCGAGCCCCCACACCAGGTGAGGGTCCACTTGCTCATTAGGGTCGCGCCGGCCACGTCGAGCGTGTTCCACCCCACCACCACCGAAGGAGACGACCATGCTGGACCCCTACGTCCCGCTGATCGTCATGTTCGCGCTCGCCGCGGCGTTCGGCCTGTTCTCGGTGACGGCCGCGCCGTTCATCGGGCCCCGCCGGTACAACCGCGCGAAGCTCGACTCCTACGAGTGCGGGATCGAGCCGTCCCCGCAGCCCGTCGCCGGCGGCGGGCGCATCCCGGTGGCCTACTACCTCACCGCGATGCTGTTCATCCTGTTCGACATCGAGATGGTCTTCCTCTACCCGTTCGCGGTGAACATCGACGCGCTCGGGTTGTTCGGCCTCGTCGAGATCGTGCTGTTCGTGGCCACCGTCGCCTTCGCCTACGCCTACGTGTGGCGTCGCGGCGGGCTGGACTGGAGCTAGAGACATGGGACTGGAAGAGAAGCTCCCGAACGGGATCGTGCTGGCCAGCGTCGAGAGCCTGGTCAACTGGACCCGCAAGGCGTCGCTGTGGCCGGCCACCTTCGGGCTGGCGTGCTGCGCGATCGAGATGATGACCTCGGGCGCCCCGCGCTACGACCTCGGCCGCTTCGGCATGGAGGTGTTCCGCCCGAGCCCCCGCCAGGCCGACCTGATGATCGTCGCGGGCCGCGTCACCAACAAGATGGCCCCGGTGCTGCGCCAGATCTACGACCAGATGGCCGAGCCCCGCTGGGTGCTGGCCATGGGCGTCTGCGCGTCGTCCGGCGGCATGTTCAACAACTACGCGGTGGTGCAGGGCGTCGACCACGTCGTGCCCGTCGACATGTACCTCCCGGGCTGCCCGCCGCGGCCCGAGATGCTCATCGACGCCATCCTCAAGCTGCACCAGAAGATCCAGCACGAGCCGCTGGGGCCGGTGCGCACCGAGCTCGCCGACGAGCGCCGCAAGCAGGGCGAGAAGCTCGAGCTGCTGCCCTCCTCGGAGAAGTACGCGAAGAAGGACCGGAAGACGGGGGAGGCGAAGCGTGAGCACGTCTGGTGACGCCAAGCCCCCGGGTACCGGCGCGGGTGGCGCGAGCGGGCCGACCGGGGCGTCCAACCCGGACACCACCGGCTCGGCCGGGACGGGCTTCGGCCCCCAGGAGATCGCCCGCCGCGACGTCAGCGGCTCCACGGCCGGTCGGGCCCGCGAGGGCATGTTCGGCATCCAGGGCTCCGGCGACACGTCGGGCTTCGGCGGGCTGCGCCTGCCCGGCTACGCGCCCGCGCCGGCCGAGCGCCCCTACGGCGGCTGGTTCGACGAGGTCGCCGACGAGGCCGCCGCGGCGCTGGCCGACGACCCGGACGCCCCCGGCGTCGGGTTCGACACGTGCGTCCACCAGGTGACCGTCGACCGCGGCGAGATGACCTGGTACGTCGACCGCGAGCACCTCGTGCGGCTGGCCCGCACCCTGCGCGACGACCCGGCGCTGCGCTTCGAGTTCTGCTCCGGCATCTCCGGGGTCGACTACGGCGAGGACGTGCCGCAGCAGCTGCACGTCGTCGTCCAGCTGCTGTCGATGACCTACCGGCGGCGCCTGCGCCTGGAGATCGCCCTCGACCTCGACGACGCGCGCTGCCCGTCGCTGGTCGACGTCTACCCCACGGCCGACTGGCACGAGCGGGAGACCTGGGACATGTTCGGCGTGGTCTTCGAGGGCCACCCGAGCCTCACCCGGATCCTCATGCCCGACGACTGGAACGGCCACCCGCAGCTGAAGAGCTACCCGCTCGGCGGCATCCCCGTGGAGTACCACGACGCGGAGATCCCGCCGCCCGACCAGCGGAGGGCCTACACGTGACCGAGACCCAGGATCCCTACGCCGCCTCCAGCCGCGAGACCACCGAGGGCACCGTCTACACGGTCACCGGTGGCGACTGGGACGAGCTCGTCAGCGAGACCAGCGGCGACGAGCGCATCGTCATCAACATGGGGCCGCAGCACCCGTCCACGCACGGCGTGCTGCGCCTGGTGCTGGAGCTCTCCGGCGAGACCGTCACCGACGCGCGCCTCGTCATCGGCTACCTGCACACCGGCATCGAGAAGAACTGCGAGTACCGCACCTGGACCCAGGGCGTCACGTTCGTGACGCGTGCGGACTACCTCGCGCCGCTGTTCAACGAGACGGCCTACTGCCTGTCGGTCGAGCGCCTGCTCGGCGTCGAGGTGCCCGACCGGGCGGCGACGATCCGCGTCCTCCTCATGGAGATCAACCGGATCGGCTCGCACCTCGTCGCGCTGGCCACCGGCGGCATGGAGCTCGGCGCGCTCACCGGCATGACCAACGGCTTCCGCGAGCGCGAGGAGGTCCTGCACCTCCTCGAATTCCTGACCGGGCTGCGGATGAACCACGCGTTCGTCCGCCCGGGCGGGGTCGTGCAGGACCTGCCCGAGGGCTACGAGGAGCGCATCCGCGCGTTCGTCGACGTCATGAAGGGGCGGCTGCCGGGCTTCCACAAGCTCCTGACGGGCAACCGCATCTGGCGCGAGCGCCTCGAGGGCGTCGGCTACCTGCCGCTCGACGGCTGCCTCGCCCTCGGCGTCACGGGCCCGATCCTGCGCTCCGCCGGGCTCGCGTGGGACCTGCGCCAGGTCGACCCGTACCTCGGCTACGAGCACTACGACTTCGACGTGCCCGTCGAGACCGCCGCCGACAGCTTCGCCCGGTACCTGATCCGGGTCGAGGAGATGCACCAGTCGCTGCGGATCATCGAGCAGGCCCTCGAGCGCCTCGAGCCGGGCCCGGTGATGGTCGAGGACGCGAAGATCGCGTGGCCCGCGCGGCTGTCGATCGGCGCGGACGGCATGGGCAACTCCCTCGAGCACGTCCGCCGGATCATGGGGCAGTCCATGGAGTCCCTGATCCACCACTTCAAGCTGGTCACCGAGGGCTTCAAGGTGCCGCCGGGCCAGGCGTACGTGCCGATCGAGTCGCCGCGCGGCGAGCTCGGCGCGCACCTCGTCTCCGACGGCGGCACCCGCCCGCTGCGCGTGCACCTGCGCGACCCCAGCTTCGTCAACCTGCAGGCCGCGCCGGCGATGTGCGAGGGCGGGATGGTCTCCGACGTCATCGCCGCGCTGGCGAGCCTGGATCCCGTGATGGGGGGATGCGACCGATGAGTCCCGCTCCGCTGCCGCCGGAAGCGCCGCCGGTCGAGCCGGCGCACGCCATCGACGAGGCGGGCGGCACGCCGGCGCAGCACGCCGAGCTCGCCGCCGTCGACACCGCGGTGTTCGACGGCGTCCGCGAGCGGGCCGCGGCGATCCTGCTGCGCTACCCGGAGCCGCGGTCGGCGCTGCTGCCGCTGCTGCACCTCGTGCAGCACGTCGAGGGCTACGTCTCGCGCGCCGGCATCGCGTTCTGCGCCGAGATCCTGGAGATCACGACCGCCGAGGTCTCGGCGGTCGCGACCTTCTACACGATGTACAAGCGCGAGCCCACGGGCCGCCACCTCGTCAGCGTCTGCACCAACACGCTGTGCGCGGCGCTCGGCGGCGACGACATCTACCGGGCCGTCGGCGAGCGGTTCGGCGGCATCGGTCACGAGCAGACCAGCGCCGACGGCACCG
Organism: Actinomycetospora chlora; assembly: GCF_039542135.1. Taxonomy (NCBI): domain Bacteria; kingdom Bacillati; phylum Actinomycetota; class Actinomycetes; order Pseudonocardiales; family Pseudonocardiaceae; genus Actinomycetospora; species Actinomycetospora chlora. The sequence goes on along the minus strand of NZ_BAABHO010000064.1, from coordinate 3,291 downwards.
CGACGATCGAGCACGCCGAGTGCCTCGCCGCGTGCGACCTCGCCCCGGTGCTGACCGTCGACTACGAGTTCTTCGACAACCAGACCGTCGAGTCCGCGGTGGAGATCGTCGAGGCGCTGAAGCGCGGCGAGAAGCCGCACCCGACGCGCGGCGCCCCGCTGACCGACTTCCGTTCGGTGGAGCTGCTGCTCGCCGGCTTCTTCGACGACCCGGCGGTCGGGGGTCTCGACGCCGTGTCCGGCCCGTCGGCGGCCGACGAGAGCCTGCGCGGCGCCCGGCTCGCCGAGGAGCGCGGCTGGACGGCGCCGGCGGTGCCGGACGGCACCCAGGGAGGGAACTGACCATGGCCGACCCGCTCACCCCGGTCCTGACCAAGCACTGGCTCGGCCCCGAGTCGTGGACCCTGCGGCACTACACCGAGCTCGGCGGCTACGAGGCGCTGGACAAGGCGCTGAACACCCCGGCCGACGACCTCATCGCCCTGGTCAAGGACGCCGGCCTGCGCGGCCGCGGCGGCGCGGGCTTCCCGACGGGCATGAAGTGGAGCTTCATCCCGCAGGCCAAGCCCGGCGAGGAGCCCACGGGCCCGGCGGCCAAGCCGAAGTACCTCGTCATCAACGCCGACGAGGGCGAGCCGGGGACCTGCAAGGACACCCCGCTGATGATGGCCGACCCGCACTCGCTCATCGAGGGCTGCATCATCACGAGCTGGGCCATCCGCGCCCACTACTGCGTGATCTACGTCCGCGGCGAGATCGTGCACTGCATCCGGCGCCTGCACGCCGCGGTGCGCGAGGCCTACGAGGCCGGGCACCTCGGCAAGGACATCCACGGCACCGGCTTCGACCTCGACATCGTCGTGCACGCCGGGGCCGGCGCGTACATCTGCGGCGAGGAGACGGCGCTGCTCGACTCGCTCGAGGGCCGCCGCGGCCAGCCGCGCCTCAAGCCGCCGTTCCCGGCCACCGCGGGCCTGTACGCCGCCCCGACCGTGGTCAACAACGTCGAGACGATCGCGACGGTCCCGTCGATCGTCATGGGCGGCAAGGACTGGTTCCGGACGATGGGCCGCGAGCGCTCGCCCGGTCCGAAGATCTACTCGCTGTCCGGGCACGTCGAGCGCCCGGGCCAGTACGAGGCGCCGCTGGGCACGACGCTGCGCGAGCTGCTGGAGCTCGCGGGGGGCATGAAGGACGGCATCCCGCTGAAGTTCTGGACGCCCGGCGGCTCGTCGACCCCGCTGCTCACCGACGAGCACCTCGACGTCCCGCTGGACTTCGAGGGCGCCACCGAGGCGGGTTCCATGCTCGGCACGACGGCGCTGATGATCTTCAACGAGACCGTGTCGGTGCCGTGGGCGGTCATGAAGTGGACCGAGTTCTACGAGCACGAGAGCTGCGGCAAGTGCACGCCGTGCCGCGAGGGCTGCTACTGGCTCGCCGGCATCCTGCGGCGCATGGTCGCCGGCGAGGGCACCGAGGCCGACATCGACACGCTGCTCGACGTGTGCGACAACGTCCTCGGCCGCTCGTTCTGCGCGCTCGGCGACGGCGCGGTCTCGCCCATCACGAGCGGCATCAAGTACTTCCGGCAGGAGTTCGTCGACCTCTGCACCGCCGCGCGGACGCACCCCGAGGTCGAGCGCATCGCCGAGCTGAGCGGAGCCAGCGCATGACCCAGGCCCCCGAGAAGCCCGACCAGGACGACCTGCCGCCCGTGCCCCAGGGGCACGTGCGGCTCACCATCGACGACCGCATCGTCGACGCCCCGCAGGGCGAGTTGCTGATCCGCACGTGCGAGCGGCTCGGGATCGTCGTCCCGCGCTTCTGCGACCACCCCCTGCTCGACCCGGCCGGCGCCTGCCGCCAGTGCCTGGTCGAGGTGGAGATGGGCGGGCGCAAGATGCCCAAGCCGCAGGCCAGCTGCACGATGACCGTCGCCGACGGCATGGTCGTCAACACCCAGATGACCTCCGCGGTGGCCGACAAGGCGCAGCAGGGCGTCATGGAGCTGCTGCTCATCAACCACCCCCTCGACTGCCCGATCTGCGACAAGGGCGGCGAGTGCCCCCTGCAGAACCAGGCGATGTCGTCGGGGCGCGCGGAGTCGCGCTTCGTCGAGGAGAAGCGGACGTTCGCCAAGCCGCTGCCCATCTCCGACGAGGTGCTGCTCGACCGCGAGCGCTGCGTGCTCTGCCAGCGCTGCACCCGGTTCTCCCGCCAGATCGCGGGCGACCAGTTCATCGAGCTGCTCGAGCGCGGCGCGCACCAGCAGATCGGCACCGAGGAGACCGCCTTCGGCGAGGGCGAGGACTTCCAGTCCTACTTCTCCGGCAACACCATCCAGATCTGCCCGGTCGGCGCGCTCACCTCGGCGTCGTACCGCTTCCGCTCGCGCCCGTTCGACCTCGTGTCGACGCCGGGCATCAGCGAGCACGACAGCTCCGGGGCGGCGGTCCGCCGCGACTGGCGCCGGGGCACGGTCACCCGCGTCCTCGCCGGGGACGACCCGGACGTCAACGAGGAGTGGATCGACGACAAGACCCGCTTCGCGTTCCGCTACACGCAGACCGCCGAGCGGATCACCCGCCCGCTGGTGCGCGGTGACGACGGCGAGCTGGCCGAGGCGTCGTGGACCGACGCGCTCGAGCGCGCCGCGGCCCTGCTGGTCGCGGCCCGCGACGGGTCCGGTCCGGCGCCCGCGGGGGAGGACGGCGAGCCGGGCGAGCCCAAGCGCGGCGTCGGCGTGCTGCCCGGCGGCCGGCTCACGCTCGAGGACGCCTACGCCTACGCCAAGTTCGCCCGCCTCGCGCTGGGGACCAACGACGTCGACGCGCGGGCCCGGGCGCACTCGGGCGAGGAGCTCGACTTCCTCGCCGCGCACGTCGCCGGCACCGGCCTCGGCGTGACCTACGCCGACCTCGAGGCCGCGCCGGCCGTGCTGACCGTCGCGCTGGAGGTCGAGGAGGAGGCGCCCATCGTCTTCCTCCGCCTGCGCAAGGCGGCCCGCCAGGGCACGCCGGTGCACCACCTCGGCCAGTGGTCGACGCCCGCGGTGGTCAAGACCGGCGGGAAGCTCCTGTACGCGGCGCCGGGCGAGGAGCCCGCCGCGCTCGGGGCGCTGCCCGGCGACGTCGACGAGGCCCTGGGTCGCGCCGGCGCGGTCGTGCTGGTGGGGGAGCGCGCCGCCGAGGTGCCCGGCCTCTACGCCGCCGTCGCCGACCTCGCCGAGCGCCTCGGTGCCCGGGTCGGCGGGGTGCCGCGGCGGGCGGGCGAGCGCGGGGCGGTCGAC
>NZ_BAABHO010000063.1:0-30029 GCF_039542135.1 Actinomycetospora chlora | reverse complement strand
CCCGCGGCCGGGTCGGCCGGGTGCGCGGCGCCGGTCGACGCCCCGACGCGGTGGCTGTCGACGCGGACCGGCCGGGCGACGGTGTCCGCGCCGGCGGGGACGTCCGCCGCCGTGCGCGACGGGGTGCTGCCCTCGGGCCGCCACCCGTCGCCGGCGGTGGCCGCGCCGCGCAGCTCGCCCCACCAGTCGTCCTGGCGCGTCGGCGAGCGCGGCAGGAACCGCGACAGCGCCCCGGAGCCCGCGGGCGGCAGGAAGCCGCTCATCTGGTCGCGCGTCAGCGACACCATCGCCGCGAGGCGCCGGAACGGCCGGGCCAGCGCCCACAGCACGATCGTCACCACGCCCGTGACCAGCAGCGCGAGCCACGTGTCGACCCCGGAGCCGGGGCGGAACAGCGCGATGACCATGAGGGAGTGCAGGCCCGCCATCGCACCCACGAGCAGGGTGTTGACGAGCGCGGCACCGCCGATGCGCAGCGTCGCGGGCAGCACCTCGGGCTTGAGCAGGGCGAGCACGGCGAGCGCCGGCGCGATCATCACCAGCAAGCGGATGATCAGCATCGACACGAGCACGAGCAGCTTGCTCATCAGCTGGAACAGCCCGATGCACACGGCCTGGATCAGGGCGAGCATCCCCGCGCCGGTGCGGGAGCCCTGCCGGCCCTGGAAGTAGCTGTAGCGGTCGCCCGCGCGGTCGGCGACGCTCGTGTACTGCTGCTTCTTGGCGTCGGCCGTCGCCTGGGTGTCCTGCCCGTCGGCGACCTCCTGCTTGGTGAAGGTCTGGGCGCGCAGCAGCTCCCGGCCCATGTCGCGGGCCTGCGGCACGTCGGCGGAGCCGAACTCCCCGCGCAGCCAGTTGTTGTAGACGATCTGGTCGGTGAGCACCGTCGGCAGCGTGTTCGCGTCGCCCACCCCGACCTGGGACAGGAAGCCCTGCTGCATCGCGGTGACACCGTCGAGCAGGACGCCGTCGAGCATGCTCGACCAGCGCACCGGGGCCGCGTACGCCGCGCCCGCGATCGCCAGCGCGACCACCGCGATCGCGGCCCGCCGGGCCTGCTGCGAGAGGTCGCCGCGCATGGCGAGCACCAGCAGGATCACCGCGAGCACGGCCAGCGCCAGCCCGACCCACGTCGAGAACACCGCGCCGTACATCGCCTGCGTGCCGGCCTGCACGACGCCGTCGAGGGGCTGGAGCAGGCCGGAGCCGCGCTCGATGAGGTAGTGCGCCCAGTTGACCCCGCCGACGACGAGCTTGGCGAGGTTGAAGAACTGGTTGCCCAGCCACGTGTCCGTCGCGGCCGCCGGGTCGCGGGCGGCGCCGGGGCCGCAGCCGAGGTCGTAGGTCCACCAGATCTGCCCGGCGTACCCGACCTCGGCGTAGACGCTCCCCGGCGCGCCGACCCCGAGCGGGGCCGGGTCGAGCGAGCCGACCAGCCCGGTGCCGGGACGGTCGGGGTCCGGCGCGGCCTTGCAGTCCAGCGGCGCGCCCGAGGCGGGGAGCGCGAAGAGCACGAGCCCGGTGAGCAGCGTCGTGACGACCACCAGCGCCCGCCGCCGCCCCCGCGGCCGCTCGGGAACGGCACCCGTGGTGCCAGCAACGGGGCGTTGCTGGCACTCAGCGCCAGGATCGCCACATCCTCGCTGCGGCGACACGCCGGTGTGTCGGCGGGCGCGGCCCGACCGCCGCCACCCCACGACGAGGGCGGCGGCGAGGATCAGGATCCCGACGATCACCCCGGGGCCCCGGGACCGCGACGCCCGGCACCCACCCGTCGTCCGGGGTCCGTCGCATCGTGGCCCTCGCGCCAGCCCGGCGCGCGGTCGGCGGGCGTGGTGACGGTGGCGTCGTCGGCCAGCTCGCCGACGGCGTCGCCCGGCGTCCCGTCCTCGTCCATCACCCAGGCGTCGGCCCAGTCGTCGTCCCCGGCCCGCACCGGCCCGCCCGTGGCCACCAGGTCGTCGTCGAGGTCCGGGACGAGGTCGTCCAGCCCCGGCGGCAGGACACCGTCGGCGTCGTGGCGCTCGTCGAGCACCGTGCCCTCGACGACCGTCCGCTCGACCATCGGGTCCCGCGACGGCGTCACCGGCGACACGCGCGCGGTACCCGGCGGCGGGGTCGGCGGGGTGCGGGGCGCCCCCGGCGGCGGGCCGGCCGCCGGCACCACCGGCACCGGCCCGGTGCGCTCGGCGTCGGTCTCCGGCGGTACGGCGGGGCGGTCACCGGCCGGGAGCGTCCGCACGCGACGGGCGTCGGGGTTGGTGTCGAGCGTGGCGCGCAGGTGCTCGAGGTGCGGCCCCTCGAGGTCGATACGGATCTTCTCGACGCCGCCGTGGCCGTCCGCGAACACGAACTGGCGCGGGGTGTCGTCCGGGCGGTCGTCGTGGCGGGGCCGCGGCGAGAGCGTCCCGAGCATCTCCTCGTAGCCGACGTCGGTGGGCACCCGCAGCAGCCGCAGCGCCTCGGCCTGCGCCTCCTCGTCGTCGGTGCGCCCGACGAACACGGCGTTGACCAGCGAGGCGAACCCCGGCACCCGCAGCAGGTCGCCCGCGAGCTGCGACGCGAACAGCGCCCGGACGTTGAACTTGCGCGAGTCGCGGGCGAGGCGGTCGATGAGCACCTTGCCGGTGGGGATCTGCGACAGGAAGTGGGTCTCGTCGAGCGCGACGCCCTTCCGGAGGTTCCGGTCGGCGGTGTAGATCGTGCGCTGCGTCAGCCAGGAGGCCAGGTTGAGCAGCTCGACCGCGAGCGACTCCCCGTCGGTCCACTCCTCGCGCGGGCTGCCCGGCCGCGGCAGCGCCATGCCCTGCATGGTGAGCACCGTGAGCCGGTAGTCCTCCTCGCCGAGCCAGGGGTCGGCGCGCGGGTCGGCGCTCTCGTCGGGGAACAGCAGCGCGGCCTGGGGCAGCTCGCGGCGCTCCTCGAGGAAGTCGGCGACGACGTCCGCGTGCTCCTCGCCCTCGCGCGCGTGCCGGCGCAGGACGGCGATGACCTGGCCCGGGTCGCGGTCCGGGGCGCCACCGACCTCGCGCACCGCGCGCAGCAGCACGATGCGGGTGTGGGGCAGGCGCGCCACGTCGAAGGGCAGCAGACCGGTGAGGACGTCGAGCACCAGCCGGCGGCGGGTGGCGGCGGCCAGCGAGCGCTCGCGGCGCCACGCCTTGTCCGGGTCGTCCTCGTCGAGGAAGTGGTCGCGCCGCGGCTCGGCCACCACGCGGTAGGGGTTGAGGATGCCGGGGTCGGCGCCGAGCAGGTGGATGTGCCGCGAGAACGGCGCGAGCTCCGGCAGCTTCGTCAGTTCTGCGAGCGGGCCCGACGGGTCCAGCACCGTCCAGCGGGCGCCGGCGCGCAGCGTCTTGTAGACGAGCAGGCCGGTGAGGAACGACTTGCCCGAGCCGAGGCCGCCGACGACGGCGGTCAGGCCCGACGCCCGCCGCACCTCCTGCGCCATCCACGGGTCCCACGCCACGGGCCGCCGGGTGGCGGTGCACGTCTCGCCGATCATGACGCCACGCCGGTCGCCCACCGACGCCGACGCCGCGGGCACGCCGGCCGCCACCCACGTCACCGAGCCGCGGCGCCGGTAGGCGGTCGAGGCCAGCGGCTCGCCCGGGATGAACTCGCGGGCGTAGGCGTACTGGGCCTCGGGGTGCTCCATGGCCACGCGCGGGCGGTAGAGGTCGAGGACCTGCTGCGCGCGGGTCAGCGCCTCGGCCTCGTCGCGCCCGGACACCGCGACCCGCCACCAGCCGTAGACGCGGGTGTTGAGCTGGGTCAGGCCGCCCGAGAGCTCGTCCTCGATCTGCAGCACGCGGTCGGCCTGGCGCGCGAGCGACATCGGCGGATCGAGGTCGTGGTCGTGGGTGTAGTGCCGGATCTGGCTGCGCACCTTGCCCATCTGGCGCTGCAGCTCGCCGGCGACCTCCTCGGGCTTGCGCACGTAGATCCGTGCCGACCACTCGACGGGGAACGGCAGCCGGTCGCTGCGCTGCATCCACGGGTCGTCCGCCTCGGGGATGCGCAGGGCGTCCATCAGCCCGACCGACAGCACGGCCACGTGCCGCTGCACCGGCTGGGTGCCGAACCGGCCGAGCACCTGGACGGTCGGCGCGTACGGCTCCTGCTGCAGCGAGACGCCGTCGGTGAACGCCGCGAGGTCCTCGGTCTCCCAGTGGTCGCCCGACGCGGGGGCGACCGTGCGCGGCGCGGGCAGGCCCAGCGAGCACGAGCGGTGCATCAGCCAGGCCATGTCCTCGGCGGTGGCGGGGACGGCGTCCAGCCCGGCGCGCGACACGAGCGCCTCGACGTGCGCGATCTCCGACTCCAGGGCCTCGAGCTCGGCCGTCGCCGCCGACGGCACCAGCCGCCCGAGCAGCGGGGCCGCCCCCTCGAGCCAGCGGTCGACCACCGACCGGCCCGACACCTCGACGCCGAGGAAGACCTCCTTGTCGGACATCGACAGGCCCATGAGGTGGCGCTGCTCGCCCTCGAGGAAGCCCTCCCAGCTCAGCGCGCCCGGGACGTCGGGCAGGCGGCCGGGCGCGTTGTGGTCGAACGCCTCGGCCCACAGCGCCACCGGGTACGGCCGCGACGTCACGCGGACGTGCAGCCAGCGGCCCTGCAGCTCGCCGAACTGGGTGGCGATCTGGCGGATGAGCGTCTCGCGCTGGGAGTCGCTGCGGAAGCTCCACGGCTGCGGGGCCAGGCGGTACCAGGCGGTGACGCTGGACGCCGTGCGCGCGAGGTTGCCGTCGATGGCGCGCAGCGCGATGGCCGACCGGTAGCCGGCGGCCGGGGACTCGCCGGTCAGGGACCGGCCACGCCGCGCGCCCCGGCCGGGGGTCGCACGGGCGGGGCGCAGGCCGCCGCCGCGGGGGCCGGCGTCCTCGCCGGCGCCGGTCCCGGCCTCGATCGCCTTCGGCTCGCCCTCGGTGGCGCGTCGGGGACTACCGCGGCGCAGCACCGGTGTCCCCTCGTCCGCCTCCCCGCCGCGACCCCGGGCCGAAGGGGGCGCCCGGTTCGGCGGCGGGGGAGTTCGACATCGGCCAGCCCGGACGGCGGCGCGGGCGGACGTGGCGACGCTGGGTGCGGTCGGGGTCGGCGGCCGGGACGGCGTCGGGGCGCGGCCGCGCGGCGCGCCGTGCCACCGGCTCGCGGACGGCGCGCCCGCCGGTCCAGGCCGCGACGGCCGCCTCACCCGGACGCGGGTCGGGGACGGGCGGCAGCTGGGCGGGCCCGCCGTCGGGCCCGGGCGTCGACGCGGGCGGGGTCACCGGGTCGCCGACGTCGGTGCTCGAGGGCGGGCCGAAGCCGTCACCGGCCCGCCGGGCCTTCGGGGTCGAGCGACGCGGGGCACTCGCCGACCGGCGCGACGCGCTGCTGCGCCGGTGCGATCCCGCGGCCTCGTCCAGCCCGGGGGTCAGGTGCTCGGCGGGCGGGACGGCGTCCTCCCCGGCCGGTGCCGGCGTCGGCGTCACGACCTCGCCGTCCTGCGGGGGAGGGCCCCACGCTGCGGCGGCGTCGGCGGTGGCGGACCGGACCTGGCGGCGCTCCACCGGGTCGCTGCCGCGGGGCAGGGCGATGGCCGTGGGCGCGCCGGTGAGCTTGGGCCGGTCGCGGCGGACGGCGACGTGGTCGGTGGTCAGGGGCCCGCCGACGACGCGCTGCTTCGCCCGCGGACCGCGCAGCTCGTGGACGAACAGCGTCAGCCACTCCAGCAGGGGCCGCTCGTCGTTGATCCGCCGCGAGACGAACCGGGTGATCCCGACGGTGATGAGCAGCGCCCACGCCACGGAGAAGAAGCCGATCGGGATGCCGAGGCGCCGCTGCACGAACATCACGGCGAGCATGACGAGCAGGCCGACGCCGTAGGCCGAGTAGCGCGCACGCCACGGGAACGTCGCGCGCGGCGGGCCGAGCCAGACGGCGTCGACGCGGTACACCTCGTCGTCGGTGCGGATGTGCACCCGCGTCACCCCGTGATGAGCTGGGCGAAGAACGCGCCGACGCGCGCCCCCGCACCGGGGGTGAGGGCGATCCCGAGCGCGATCAGGCCGATGATCAGGCCCACGCTGCGCCGGGCCACGCCCGCGTTGTCCCCGCGACCGCCGATCCAGAGCATGATGATCGCGATGCCCAGGAGGATCAGCGGGACGATGTTGTCCTGGATCCAGCCCTGGAGGCCGCCGGTTCCCGGAGCCTGCGCGACCACCTCGGCGCCGAGGAACGTGACGGTCATGGCGGTCCTCCTGCGGACGTGCTGTTCGTTCCCGGGCTCCTTCTCGGCCGGTCGAGTAAACACGGCGGTCGCAGGGGATCCAAGCTCCTCGCCCGGCGGGGCGCGGGGGGTCGTCGCGGCGTCCGGGCGCCCGCGTTTCCCGCCCTCCCCCACAGGCGTCGACGCATGTCCACCCTCCGCGACCGACGGGTCTCGATGATCCGCTCTCCTGGTCCGGACGAGCCTAACGCGATCACACGCCGGAGCCCGTCATCACGCTCCGGCGCGGCGCGTCCCCGATTCGCGATCGCAAAGCATCGCCCGATGGGGGACCTCGACCCCGTCCCGGGGCGTGTCGCGGGCGGCGGAGCGAGACGGACCTCCCGCACGGCCTCTTCGGTTACCCGCGAGTAGCATCGGTCACCTCCCACAGGGCCGAAGGCCCTACCGGCCGTTACAGTGCCGCCGACGCTGTCGTAGCGCTTCCGTTGTCTCACCGGGCCTCCACCACGGCCCGGCTCACGGGGAGGTCCCGTCGTGGTCGTCCGTTTGGTCCTGGGGCTCGCCCTGACCCTGGTCGTGGTCGCGGTGTCGGCCCGCCGGGCCTGGTGGCTCTACTCCCTGATCGCCTCCGGTCAGCCCGACGCGAAGCGCGCGGACGGTCTCGGCCAGCGCGTCCGCGCCCAGTTCGTCGAGGTGTTCGGGCAGCGCAAGCTGCTGCGCTGGTCGATCCCCGGCCTCGCCCACCTCTTCACGATGTGGGGCTTCATCATCCTGCTGACGGTCTACATCGAGGCCTACGGCGCCCTGTTCGTCGAGGACTTCCACATCCCGCTGATCGGGCGCTGGGCCGTGCTGGGCTTCCTGCAGGACTTCATCGCGATCATGGTGCTGATCTCGATCATCGCCTTCGCGATCATGCGCGTGCAGCAGGCGCCGGAGCGCCGCGCCCGCACGTCCCGCTTCTACGGCAGCCACACCGGCGGCGCCTGGCTGATCCTCTTCCTGATCTTCAACGTCGTCTGGACGCTGTTCGCCTTCCGCGGCACCTCGTCGGCGGCCGGCAACCTGCCCTACGACTCGGGCGCCTGGGCCTCGATCGGCGTCGGGCAGCTGTTCTCCGGGCTGTCACCGTCGACGCTCTTCGTCCTCGAGACGGTCTTCCTGCTGCTGCACATCGGCGTCGCGCTGGTGTTCCTCGTGGTGGTGCTCTACTCGAAGCACCTCCACATCTTCATCGCGCCGATCAACGTCTCGGCCAAGCGCCTGCCCAAGGCCCTCGGCCCGCTGCAGCCCCTCGAGCACGAGGGCAAGCCGATCGACTTCGAGGACCCGCCCGAGGAGGCGTCCTTCGGTCGCGGCAAGATCGAGGACTTCACCTGGAAGGGCATGCTCGACTTCGCGACCTGCACCGAGTGCGGCCGCTGCCAGAGCCAGTGCCCGGCGTGGAACACCGGCAAGCCGCTCTCGCCCAAGCTCCTGATCATGGACCTGCGCGACCACATGTTCGCGAAGGCGCCGTACATGATCGGTGGCAGAGAGGTCGACGAGGGCGCCGCCACCCAGGCCGGCGAGAACAACCCCGGGCACGACCACGGCGTGCCGGAGTCGGGCTACGAGCGCCACCGCGGCACCGACGTCCTGCAGGCCACCCGCCCGCTGGTCGGCGACGCGGAGTCGCTCGGCGTCATCGACCCGGACGTGCTGTGGTCCTGCACGACGTGCGGTGCCTGCGTCGAGCAGTGCCCGGTCGACATCGAGCACGTCGACCACATCATCGACATGCGCCGCAACCAGGTCATGATCGAGTCGGAGTTCCCGGCCGAGCTCGGGGTGCTGTTCCGCAACCTCGAGAACAAGGGCAACCCCTGGGGCCAGAACAACTCCGCGCGCATGGACTGGGCGAAGGATCTCCCGTTCGAGGTGCCCGAGTTCGACGGCGAGCTGCGCCCCGAGACCGAGTACCTCTTCTTCATCGGCTGCGCCGGCGCGTTCGACGACAACGCGAAGAAGACGGTGCGCGCGACCGCGGAGCTGCTGCACATCGCGGGCGTCGACTACGTCGTGCTCGGCAAGGAGGAGAGCTGCACCGGTGACCCGGCGCGGCGCTCGGGCAACGAGTTCCTCTTCCAGATGATGGCGATGCAGACCAAGGAGATGCTCGACGCGGTCTTCGAGGGCCGCGAGCCGGGCACCCGCAAGATCGTCACGACCTGCCCGCACTGCATGAACACCCTGGGCCGCGAGTACCCGCAGCTCGACGGGCACTACGAGGTCGTCCACCACACGCAGCTGCTCAACCAGCTCGTGCGCGACAAGAAGCTGGTGCCGGTGGCGCCGGAGTCCTCGCCGGTGCCCGCCGCGAAGAAGCTCGACATCAACCCGGCGACCGGCCTGCAGTACCACGGCCCCCACTCCGACGGCACCGAGCGCGGGCTGATCCCGGCCGACGGTCACGGGACGCCGGGCCACGACGGCGACCAGGCCGCGCCCGCCGCGGTCGCGCTCGCCGAGAAGGGGTCGAGCAACGGGCACGCGGGCTCGAACGGGAACGGCCACCAGCCGGCCCGCAAGACCGTGACCTACCACGACCCCTGCTACCTGGGCCGGCACAACGAGGTCTACAGCCCGCCGCGCGAGCTGGTCGAGGCCGCCGGGGCCGAGCTCAAGGAGATGCCCCGCCACGCCGACCGTGCCCTGTGCTGCGGCGCCGGGGGCGCGCGGATGTGGATGGAGGAGAGCATCGGCAAGCGCATCAACATGGAGCGCGTCGACGAGGCCATCTCCACCGAGACCGACACGATCGCCACCGGCTGCCCGTTCTGCCGCGTGATGCTCACCGACGGCCTCACCGAGCGACAGAGCGAGGCCAAGGCCACGGGCACCGAGGTCATGGACGTCTCGCAGATGCTCCTCGCGGCCGTCAAGCGCGGTCAGCCGACGGCGGGGGCGGAGACCGACGGTGTCGGCGACTCCGACCCCGACACCGCCGCCACCTCGGCCAACGTCCAGAACCCCTCGACCGAGGCCTGACCGCTCGCCTCCCGGGACGAACGAACGGCGCTCTCGCTGCTTCCGAAGCAGCGAGGGCGCCGTTCGTGTTTCCGGGCCGCGCGCATCCGGCCCGCCCCGCTGCAGCGAACGGGCGGTTCGCTGCTTCTACGCGCGCGAACTCCCCAGTCGCGACGGCGTGTCGGCGCCGCCCGATAGGGTTCCGCCGTGCTGCTCTCCGACCGCGACATCCGCGCCGAGATCGCGGCCGGACGCGTCGGGCTCGACCCGTTCGACGCGACGCTGCTGCAGCCCTCGAGTGTCGACCTGCGCCTCGACCGGCACTTCCGCACGTTCAACAACCACGCCTACACGCACATCGACCCGGCGCTGCAGCAGGACGACCTGACGCGCATGGTCGAGCCGCCCGGCCCGGACGAGGCGTTCGTGCTGCACCCGGGGGAGTTCGTGCTCGGGTCGACCTACGAGGTCATCACGCTGCCGGACGACATCGCCGGGCGCTTGGAGGGCAAGAGCTCGCTAGGCCGTTTGGGCTTACTCACTCATTCTACTGCCGGATTCATCGACCCCGGGTTCTCGGGTCACGTGACGCTCGAGCTGTCGAACGTCGCCAACCTCCCGATCCGGCTGTGGCCGGGCATGAAGGTCGGGCAGCTGTGCCTGTTCCGGCTGTCGTCGCCGGCCGAGCACCCGTACGGATCGCCCGTCTACGGCTCGCGCTACCAGGACCAGCGCGGCCCGACGCCGTCGCGCTCGTACGTCAACTTCCGGCGCGGACTGCCCGAGGACCAGGGCCGCTAGTCGACCAGCCCGCCCGCGCGGTGGACGCGGTTGCGGCCGGCGTTCTTCGCCGAATACAGGGCGCGGTCGGCCTCGCTGAGCAGGGCCTCGCCGTCACCGGCGTGCTCGGGCAGCCCCGCGACGCCGAACGACGCCGTCACGAGCTGCTTGTCGCCACGACGGAAGTCCTCCTCGACGCGCACGCGCAGGCGCTCGGCGAGCTTGTGCGCGTCGTCCGGCCCGCCGCGGGTGACGAGGATGGCGAACTCCTCCCCGCCGTAGCGGTAGGCCGTCTCGCCGTCGCGCATCGCGGTGCGGATGGTGCTCGCGACCTCCTGGAGCACGACGTCGCCCTGCTGGTGGCCGTAGCGGTCGTTGAGCTCCTTGAAGTGGTCGAGATCGAGCATGATCACCGACATCGGCGCCGAGTGCCGCTTGGCGTTGGCGACCGCGGCGTCGAGGTCCGCACCGAGACGGCGGCGGTTGGCGAGCTGGGTGAGCGGGTCGAACTGCGAGAGCCGCTCGGTGGCGGCGTGCAGGCGGCTGGCCTCGATGGCCGAGCCGGACAGCGTCGCCAGCATCTCGACCGCGGACAGGCGCTGGCCGTCGACCTCACCGTCCGGCGAGTCGTAGCACTCGAGGATGCCGATGACGCGCGCACCGACGACCAGCGGCACGGCGACCGCGGCGTCCTCGCCGGTGTCGGGGTCGCCCCGCGAGATCTGCCCGTAGCGCGCCGACCGGCCGACGACGCCGACGCCGAGGTGGCAGTGGGTCTCCATCGGGGAGACGGCGCCGCGGTCTGAGTCGTAGGCGAGCTCGAGGCCGTTGCCGTCCTCCTCGAGCAGCCAGAGCAGCACGCGCCCGTCGGTGACGGCCACGGCCGCCTGCACCGTCGAGTCGATGACGTAGCGGGTGTTGAGACTGCCCGCGATCTCGCGGGTCATGATCAGGATCGTGCGCAGGCGGTCGGTCTGCGCCTGGAGGCGCTCGGCCTGGGCCGCGGCCTCCTCGCGCTGGCGGCGCAGGGCCACGGTCATGTCGGCGAGGCCGTCGCGCAGGGCCACGAGCTCGGCGGACCCCGAGACGGGCTCGGGCGGCGTCAGGCGTCCCTCCCCGATCCCGCGGACGGACGCGAGCAGCCCGTCGACGGGTGTGACGACGTGCTGCTGGAGCCGCCGCCGACCCCGCAGGGCGACGACGAGCGTCGCGACGCCGATGACGGCGATGAGCACGCCGATGACCCACTGGGTGACGACGGCGCTGCGGTCGGCGTCCTCGATGGCGGTGAGCGTGTCGGCGCGCGTGCCGTCCTTGCGGGCGCGGTAGTCGTCGAACAGCGCCGTGCCCTGCTTGAGGAAGAGCTCGACGCCGCCGGGCGGGGGCAGCCGGCGGGCCTGGTCGGCCCACTCGGTGCGCCAGCGCTGCTGGGCCAGGAGCAGGGCGAGCACGTCCTGCCGCAGCTGGGGCTCCTCGAGGAGCGTCACCATCTGGCTGTCGGCGGCCGCGAGCCGGGGCGCGGCGTCGGTGGCGTTGTCGGCGAAGAACTGGTCGCCGGTGGCGAGGTAGCCACGCAGCGAGGCGTCCATGTCGAGCATCGCCTGGTGGGAGTCCTCGACGGCGAGCAGGCCGTCCTGGAGGCGGTTGTCGGTCGGGGTGTTGACCGCGACCGACCACACGAGCCGGAAGACCACGAGCAGCACGATGAGCAGAGCAGCGACCGACACCGTGAGGCCCAATCGCTGGACCTCATGGATCAGTCTGGGTGCTCGCCTCACCGATCCCCCGCCTCCCTGGTGCGCCGTCGTCCACCAGGTCCATCAGGCTGACGGGGCATGACGTTAGCCGGGAGTGGGTACTGACTCTACTTTTCGTGAACCCGTCATCACTGAGTGATGCTTTAGGCCGGAACGAACGCGGAGCGTGATGTTCGTCAGGCGGACAGCGTGCGGTGGGTCGGCAGGCGGACGACCCGGGGGCGGTCGCCGCCGGTGAGCCGCTCGCGGGACAGGCGGTGCGCCGCCGCGGCCGCGCGGACGTCGTCGGGGGCCGTGTCGTGCGCCTCCTGGGACGCGACGAGCGCGCCGATGGCCGCCTGGTTGGCGCTCGCCACCGTGTCCCCGCCGTCGACCGGCACGGCGACGACCGGCACGCCCCGCCAGACCGCCGCCTGCGTCGCGACGAGGGCCGTGACCGAACCGCCGCGGACGAGGAGGGCGGCGGGCCGGTCGTCCGCGACGAGGGCGTCGAGACGCGGGAGCAGAGCGGCCACCTCGGCGACCGGGCCGGCCTCGGGGTCGTCGACGAGCAGCACCCGGCCCGCGAGCGCGCCGAGGTCGTCGAGCGCCTCGTCGACGGCCATCGGGTCCGGGCCCGTGGCGACCAGCACGGGGCACACCTCGGGGTCCCGGGCGGCGAGCGGCGCCAGGGCGCCGGCGTCGTCGGCGGAGGCGACGATCACGAACAGCTCAGGGAGCTCATCCTGCTGCTCACGCGCCGTCATGTCTGCCTCCTCTGCCGGCGTCTCGGTACACCGTCCTGCTGACCAGCCAACACGATGCCCGGCCCCAGCAGCAGGGCCTGTTTCCGGATCTACCCCGTCGACCTAACGCCCGATCACGGAGCGTGCGACCCGGTCGCGTCCAATTCGTGACGCGCCCGTGACCGACGGTGGAGTTACACCGATGTGGTCACGCTGGGCGCCGGAGCAGGAGGACCTCGCGGGGCCGGGACGGCCGCGCCGACGACGCCGTGTAGGCTCCGGGAGCACCGCGCGAGTGTAGTTCAATGGTAGAACATCAGCTTCCCAAGCTGAGAACGCGGGTTCGATTCCCGTCACTCGCTCCACACCTGTTTGTTCAGGTCACCGCCCCGCCACCGGATCTCCGGATGCAGAATCCGCTTGCTCCGGACCGCCCCGCACGGCCAGCCTGCGCGGCGTGATCGTGCGGCGTGAGCGACCCGGCGACGTCGCGGACGTCCGCGCGGTGGTGACGGCGGCGTTCGCCCCCGACGACGGCACCCAGCCCGTCGAGCCCGGCCTGCTCGACCGGCTGCGCACCGACCCGGGGTGGTTGCCGACCTTCTCCCTGGTGGCGGAGGAGGACCGCGAGGTCGTCGGCCACGTCGTCGCGACCCGGGGGTGGGTCGGTGACGTCCCCGCGCTGGGTCTGGGGCCGCTCGCGGTGCGCCCGGATCGCCAGGGCCGGGGGACCGGACGCACGCTCGTCCACGCGCTGGTCGCCGCCGCCGAGGCCCGCGACGAGGTCCTCGTCGCCCTGCTCGGCGACCCCGGGTTCTACGGCCGCTGCGGGTTCCGCCCGTCGACGGACGTCGGCGTCGCCGCCCCCGACGAGTCCTGGGGGCGGTACTTCCAGGTCCGGGCCCTCACCGACGCCGTACCGCGCGGCACGTTCCGCTACGCCGCACCGTTCTCCAGCAGCTCGTCGAGCTGCTCGTAGCCCTCCTTGACACCCACGTCCATCCCGCTCGAGAGCATGGCGTCGCGGGCCTCCATGGAGTCGACCACCGACAGCGCCTCGAGGCGGGTGCGGCCGTCGCCGAGGTCGGTGAAGGTCACCGTCTCCAGGCTGACGCCGTCGGGGAAACCCTCGAAGGTGAACGTCTGGACGATGCGCTCGTCCGGCCGCACCTCGTGGAACGAGCCGTAGAACCGGTACTCGCCGTTCTCGTCGCGGTGCGTGTAGCGGTATCCGCCGCCGGTCTGCGCGTCCCAGCGGTCGATCTCCATTGTCAGCCCGCGCGGGCCCAGCCAACGCCGGACGAGGTCGGCCTCGACGTGGGCGCGGAAGACGTTCGCGACCGGGGCGTCGAACTCGCGGGCGATGAGGATGGTCGGCACGGCCGGGTCGGCGGTGATCGTCGTCTCGCGGGTCGCGGTGCTCATCGGGATGCTCCTCGCTCGTCGTCCTTCTCGGGGGTCTGCTCGGTGTCCATCTCGGCGAGCACGTCGTCGAGACGGCGGTAGCGCTCCTCGGCACGGCGCCGGTAGCGCTCGATCCACTTCGTCATCAGGTCGAACACCTCCGCCTCGAGGTGGACCGGCCGGCGCTGCGCCTGCCTGGTGCGGCTCACGAGCCCGGCCTCCTCCAGCACCTTGAGGTGCTTGGACACCGCCTGGACGCTCACGTCGTACGGCTCGGCGAGCTCGTTGACGCCGGCGTCGCCGACGGCGAGGCGGGCCACCATGTCGCGCCGGATGGGGTCGGCGAGGGCCGAGAACACCCGGGACAGCTGGTCGTCCACGGTGACTCCTTGTTCAACCTCGAGGTTGTGGAGAACGATAGCCCGCCGGGACCCCGTGTTCAACCTATCGGTTGAACTCAGAGGAGGGAGACGAACCAGCGCACGCCGGGGTCCCACCCCTCGGTGTCGGCGAAGCCGTCGCGCAGGGCGAGCAGGAAGGCCGCGAGGTGCAGGGCGCGCAGGCGGGAGTAGGTGCGGGCGGCCGGGACGTCGCCGTAACCGTCGGCCACCGCCGCTCGCCCGTCGGCGTCCCACCCGAACATCCCGAGGTCCCAGCCCACCGGCCCGCGGCACGCCTCCTCGAAGTCGATCCACACCGGACCGCGCCGGCCCGTCACGAGGTTGTTCGCGTGCACGTCGCCGTGCAGCGGCTGCACCGGCACCGACGGCCGGTGGGCCGCGGGCAGGAGCTCGTCGGCGGCCGCGCGCAGGCGGGCCTCGCCGTCCGCGTCGAGCACCCCGGGATGGCGAGCGAGCGCGGCGAGACCAGCCGCGACGTCGTCCGCGACGGGCTCGAGGCCGGGCAGCGGTCCCGGGTAGTCCGCGAGCGCATCGTGCAGGTCGCGCAGCATCCCCGCCTGGACCTTCGGTGCGACGGGACCGGCCGCCGGATCGGGCTCGACCCAGGTCCAGAAGCTGAGGTGGTGGCCGTCGCGCTCGTGCGGACCGGGCGGCACATCGGCGCTCGGCGGGGCCACGGGCACACCACGTCCGTGCAGCCACGCGCCGACCGCGATGTCGCTCGCCACGTGGGCGGCGGCGTCGCGGATGTCGGCGGTCCACGTCGGCACCCGCACGACGACCGGGGCGGGCCGCAGGTGCAGCACGACGGAGAACTGGTCGCCGAGCACCACCGGGTCACCGGTCGGCAGGTCGTACCGCGCCGCGACGGCCAGCGCGGCTGCGCGGGCCCGCCGGGAGCGGGCGGCGCGACGTTCGGCTCGATCCGGATCCATCGGACAGGCAACTTAGCGGGCGGCGCGGTCCGCGGAGAGGATGCGGCCGTGACCGACACCCGGCTCGACCCCGAGCTCGCCACCGCGATCGCCCGCCTGGAGGCCGACGGGTGGCTGCCCCTCACCCGCGACGAGGTGGCCGAGGCCCGGCAGAACTACCGGCAGCTCGCGCTGCTGCGCCGGGGCGAGGAGGTGGCGGTGGGATCGGTGCACGACGACGTCGTCATGGGCGTCACCGGCTCGGAGGCGGACGTCGCGGTGCGGGTCTACGAGCCCGCGCAGCGGCGACGGGCGGCGACGGTGGTGTGGTTGCACGGCGGGGGCTGGGTGGTCGGTGACCTCGACACCGGGGACGCCGCGGCCCGCCGGGTGTGCGCCCACCTCGGCGTGGACGTCGTGTCGGTCGACTACCGGCTCGCCCCCGAGCACCCGCACCCCGCCCCGGTCGGCGACGCGCACACGGCCCTGCGCTGGGCCGCCGCGCGGCGGCCGTCGGACCGCCTCGCCGTCGCCGGCGACAGCGCGGGCGCCGGGCTCGCCGCCGGCGTGGCCCTGCTGGCCCGCGACTGGGGCCCGCGGCTCGATGCCCAGCTCCTGCTCTACCCGGGCCTCGACCCCGCGATGAGCCGCCCGTCGATCGCCGAGAACGCGGCCGGCCCGTTCCTCACCCGCGCGGACATGGCCTGGTTCTGGGCGCGCTACGTGCCCGACGCCACCCTGCACGCCGACCCGTCGGTCGCCCCGCTGCGCGCCGCCGACGAGCCGGGCGGGCTCGACGACGTCGCGCCGGCCGTGGTGGCGACCGCCGAGCTCGACCCCCTGCGCGACGAGGGCCGCGCCTACGCGGACGCCCTCGAGGCCGCGGGCGTCGCGGTGCGCCGGCTCGAGGGCGCAGGGCTGGTGCACGGCTACTTCGGACTGGCGGCGGCGTCCGCGGCCGCCCGGGCCGAGGGCGACCGCGCCCTCGACGCGCTGGGGGACCTGCTGGACCCGTGAGACACGCGCGTCCGACCGATGGCGCGCCGCTGCGCCGAAGGGTCCGGCGCCCTCCGCGCCGGTCGGCGGCGCCGCCCGGCGCGACCACTGGGCGCGTGGCGGACCGTTCGGCGTGCCTCGTCGGCGCTCGGCGGTCGCAGCCCCTCACGTCCCGCGGGCCGATGACCGCCCGTCGGACCTCTTGCCGTCCCCGATCGGGAATTCCATGTGTGGCGACGCCCGTCGGTGGGGAGGGGGACACGGCGTGCTCACGCGACCCCGCTATGTTCGCTGGCGTTCCATCACGGAACGGTCACGACGGCGGCTCCCCCACTCCGCGCTGTCCGGCCGTTCTCCCCCGAGTGACGAGCGAGGTGACGCGCGTGGCGCGACACGGGCGCAGTGGGTCCGACGAGCCGGCCACCACCCCGTTCTCGCTGGGGGCCATCCCCTCGGCCGGACGCCGGAACCGCTCCTCGTCGACCACGGGCTCCGTGCTCGTCGCCGCCGTCGCCGCCGGCGCGGTGCTCCCCGCGATCCAGACGCTCGACACCCACGTCGCCGACGCCGAGGCGCCC
The DNA here is from genome assembly GCF_039542135.1 of Actinomycetospora chlora. Taxonomy (NCBI): domain Bacteria; kingdom Bacillati; phylum Actinomycetota; class Actinomycetes; order Pseudonocardiales; family Pseudonocardiaceae; genus Actinomycetospora; species Actinomycetospora chlora. Next base: position 13,245 of record NZ_BAABHO010000063.1, on the reverse strand, counting down.
CGCGCGGCGGCGCCGGACCCCGCGGCCACGACCGCGGCGCTCGCCCTCGCCTCGCAGCACCGCACCGTGGGCGGCGCCGTCGCCGTCAGCCCGGTGACGATGCCGACCGGCGCGTCCACCGTGTCGACCGCGTCGTCGGGCTCCGGCTCCTCGGACGAGCCGAGCGCCGGGGACTCCGGCGACGTCACGTCGCTGATGAAGTCGATGAGCATCGAGCGCGAGAACGGGCCCCTCGAGTTCGGCCGGCCCTACGAGGCCGGCAACGAGCGCACCCTCGACGGCCAGATCGCCAAGGCCCTGGGCCTCATGGGCCTGCCGCAGCGCCTCGCCCCCGGCGTCAAGAAGATCATCATGCGCGAGTCCACGGGCAACGCCCGCGCGGTCAACAACTGGGACTCCAACGCCGCGGCGGGCACCCCGTCGAAGGGGCTCATGCAGCTCATCGACACGACGTTCCGCAACGCCGTGCTCCCGGACCTCGCCGACCGCGGGATCTTCGACCCGGTCGCCAACATCACCGCCGGCGTCCGCACCATGATCGCGAACCACAGCATCCAGGACGTCGCCAACGGCGGCCTGCGCAACTCGTCGGGCAACTACATCGGCTACGGCGGCGCGGCCATCCCGGACGACGGTCTCGGCCGCGCCAGCTGAGCGCGCGCGCCCCGGCAGGGGTAAGCCGGAGGCATGAGCGAACGAACGTGGCTGATCACCGGTGCGTCCCGGGGCCTGGGCCGGGCCCTGGCGGAGGCGGTCCTCTCCTCCGGTGACCGGGTGGTCGCCACCGCACGGGACGCCGGCACCCTCGACGACCTCGCCGGGAAGTACCCCGACACCCTCCTGGCCCGCGACCTCGACGTCACCGACCGGGACCGGGTCCTCGCCGTGGTCAACGCCGTCGCCGCCGAGACCGACCGGATCGACGTCCTGGTCGCCAACGCGGGCTACGGGCTGGCCGGCGGCGTCGAGGAGGTCAGCGAGGCCGAGGCCCGCGCGCAGGTCGAGGTGAACCTGTTCGGCGCCCTGTGGTCGATGCAGGCGGTGCTGCCGACGATGCGCGCCCAGCAGCGCGGCCACATCCTCCCGATCTCGAGCATCGGCGGGGTCGGCGCCTTCCCCAACACCGGGCTCTACCACGCCACCAAGTGGGGCCTCGAGGGCATGGCCGAGTCGCTGGCCCAGGAGGTCGCGCCGTTCGGCATCAAGGTCACCATCGTCGAGCCCGGCCCGTTCCGCACCGACTGGAACGGCGGCAGCATGGTGCGCGCGACGCCGATGCACGCCTACGACGACGTGCTGGGCCCGCGCCGGGCGGCCATGGACGGCTCGCAGGCGTTCACGCAGCCCGGCGACCCGCGCCGCGCGGGCGAGGCGATGATCCGCGTGGTGGACGCGGACGACCCGCCCCGGCGCCTGCTGCTCGGCGCGATGGCGGCCGACCTCGCGCCGAAGCTCTGGCAGCAGCGCATCGACGAGGCCGGCGCCTGGCGCGACCTCGCCGTCGGCGCCGACTTCCCGCCCGACGAGCGTTGACCGGCGCCCCGCAGCGAACGGGTCTCTCGCTGCTTCTACGCGCGCGAAGTCCCCGTTGATCACCCGGGCCGTGATCGCGCGGCCGAGCGGGCACCGCAGCGAACGCGCTGTTCGTACGCCTAGAAGCTGCGAACAGCGCGTTCGCTGCGTCAGGGGCGGGGCTCAGGTACCGGGGCCCTTCTGCAGCACCGGGCGCAGGGTGTCGAGCACGCTCGCGTCGTCGATCGTCGACGGGACGGCCTCGTCCTTCCCGTCGGCGATGCCGCGCATGGTCTTGCGCAGCACCTTGCCCGAGCGGGTCTTGGGCAGGGCCGGGACGATCGCCACGTTCTTGAACGACGCCACGGCGCCGACCTCGTCGCGGACCATCGCCACGAGCTCGGCGGAGAGCTCGGCCTCGTCGCGCTCGACGCCGGCCTTGAGCACGACGAACCCGCGCGGGACCTGGCCCTTCATCGCGTCGTGCACGCCGATGACGGCGCATTCGGCGACGTCCTGGTGCCCGGCGAGCACCTCCTCCATCGACCCGGTCGACAGGCGGTGGCCGGCGACGTTGATGACGTCGTCGGTGCGGCCCATGACGTAGAGGTAGCCGTCCTCGTCGAGGTAGCCGCCGTCCCCGGTGAGGTAGTAGCCCTCGTAGCGGGACATGTAGGACTCGCGGAAGCGCTCGTCGTCGTTCCACAGCGTCTGCAGGCAGCCCGGGGGCAGCGGCAGCTTGATCGTGATGGCGCCCTCCTCGCCGCGCGGCAGCACGGTGCCGTCGACGTCGAGGATCTCCACCTGGTAGCCGGGCACGGGCACCGACGGCGACCCGGCCTTGAGCTCCATCGGCTCGAGGCCCCGCAGGTTGGCCGCGATCGGCCAGCCCGTCTCGGTCTGCCACCAGTGGTCGACCACCGGCACGCCGAGCTTCTCCGACGCCCACGTCCAGGTCTCCGGGTCGAGGCGCTCACCGGCCAGGAAGAGCGTCTCGAGCGAGGAGATGTCGTAGTCCTGGAGGTACGTCGCGTCCGGGTCCTCCTTCTTGATGCCCCGGAACGCGGTGGGCGCGGTGAACAGCGCCTTCACCCGGTGCTCCTGGACCACCCGCCAGAACTGCCCGGCGTCGGGGGTCCCGATCGGCTTGCCCTCGTAGAGCACGGTGGTCGCCCCGATGAGCAGCGGCGCGTAGACGATGTAGGAGTGCCCGACGACCCAGCCGACGTCGGACGCGGTGAACATGACCTCGCCGGGCCCCACGTCGTAGACGTTGGTCATCGACCAGGCCAGCGCGACCGCGTGGCCGCCGTTGTCGCGCTGGACGCCCTTGGGCTTGCCGGTGGTACCGGAGGTGTAGAGGACGTAGAGCGGGTCGGTGGCCCGGACCGGGACGCACTCGGCGGGCTCGGCGTCCCGGACGGCCTCGGCCCAGTCGAGGTCGCGCTCGCCCATCGGCGCGGTGTACTGCGGGCGCTGGAAGACGATCGAGCGGCCGGGGTCGTGCGAGGCGAGCTCGATGGCCTTGTCCAGCAGCGGCTTGTACTCCACGACCCGCTTGCCCTCGATGCCGCAGGAGGCGGACACGATCGCCGACGGCTGCGCGTCGTCGATGCGCACGGCGAGCTCGCGGGCGGCGAAGCCGCCGAAGACCACGGAGTGCACGGCGCCGAGGCGGGCGCAGGCGAGCATGGCGACGGCGGCCTCGGGGATCATCGGCATGTAGATGATCACGCGGTCGCCCTTGTCGACGCCCACCGAGCGCAGCACCCCGGCGAACGCGGCGACGCGGTCGCGCAGCTCGCGGTAGGTGTAGCGCTGGCGGCTGTCGGTGACCGGCGAGTCGTGGACGAGCGCGACCTGGTCGCCGCGGCCGTTCTCGACGTGGCGGTCCAGCGCGTTGTGGCAGGTGTTGAGCTCGCCGCCCGCGAACCACGTCGAGAACGGCAGCGCCGACGCGTCCATGATCGTGTCGGGCTCGCGGTACCAGTCGATGAGCGCGGCGGCCTCGCGCCAGAAGCCGTCCGGGTCGGTCATGCTGCGGTCGTAGGCCTGCCGGTACTCGCCACTCATGGCCCGGACCCTAACCACGCGTCGTGACCCGGCGCACCGTCCGACGGTGCGGGTGCATCCGCCGCGGGACCCGCGGCCGTAGTGGGGGGTGTCCGTCGCGACACCCCACACCGAGGAGAACCATGCGCCGCCTCGCCCGCGCCGCCGGAGGAGCCCTGATCGCGTCCGCGATCGTGCTGGGCACCGCCGGGGTCGCCAGCGCCCAGGAGACCGGGACCGTCTACGTCGTCCACGGCATCCCCGACACCCCCGTCGACGTCTACGTCGACGGTCAGCGCGCCCTCGACGACTTCGCGCCCGGCACGGCCCAGGGCCCGCTGGACCTGCCGTCGGGCTCGCACCAGGTCGCGGTCTTCCCCGCCACCGCCCCCGACGGCTCGGGACAGCCCCTGCTCTCGGCGCAGGCCGACGTGCCCGCCGGCGGGAACGTCACCCTGGCCGCGCACCTCACCGAGCAGGGCCAGCCGGCCCTGACGCCGCTGGTCAACGAGGTGGGCGCCGTGCCCGCCGGGCAGGCCCGCGTCGTCGTGCGGCACCTCGCCGCCGCGCCCGCCGTCGACGTCCTGGCCGGCGGCCAGCCCGTCGTGGAGGGCCTGACCAACCCCGACCAGCGGGCGCTCGAGGTGCCCGCGGGCACGATCTCGGCCGCCGTCGCCGCCGCCGGCAGCACCGACCCGGTGATCGGGCCTGCCGACCTGGATCTGCGCGAGGGCACGACGACGTTCGTGCACGCCATCGGGTCGCTCGAGCAGCGGAACCTGCAGCTGGTGACCTTCACGGTGTCGGGCGGCGACAGCGCGCCGCACGGCGTCCCGGCGGGCGCGCCCTCCGGTGCGCCGGCCGCGGGGCCGTTCGGGGTGTGGGCCGCGGTCGCCGCGCTCGGCGTCGCGCTGGTGGTGGCGTCGCTGGCCCGCCTGCGACCTGCGCGCCGGCGCTGACCGGTCGCCTCCCCGCCCTGGCCGGGCTGGTCGTCGGCCTCGCGCTGACGATCGGCTCGGCCTGGGTCGGGCTCTCCGGACCCGCCGCTCCTGACCCCGCGCCGGTGGCGGCGTCGCCCGCCCCGGTCCGGGCGCCCACGACGACGCCGCCGGCCCGGGAGCCCGCGGCGCCGACCCGCCTGCGCGTCCCGGCGATGGACCTCGACGCGCCCGTGGTGCCGGTCGGCGTCGCCGCCGACGGGCAGATGGAGGTCCCCGGACGCATCAGCGAGATCGGCTGGTACCGCTTCGGCGCGGCTCCGGGGTCCCCCGCGGGTTCCGCGGTGCTCGCGGGCCACGTCGACGACCGCGTGCAGGGCAAGGGCGCCTTCGCCGACCTCGGCGCCCTGCGTCCGGGCGACGAGGTCGGCGTCGGGACCGGGGACGGCGTCGGGACCGGGAACGGCGTCGTGACCTACCGCGTGCGGGAGGTCCGGTCGTTCGCGAAGGAGGCCCTGCCCGTGGACGACCTGTTCCGCGAGACGGGCCCGCCCCGCCTCGTCCTCGTCACCTGCGACGGGCCGTTCGACCGCGCCGCCCGCAGCTACCGCGACAACCTCGTCGTGGTCGCCGACCCGGTCCCGGGTGCCCGGTGATCGGGAGTTTGGCCGTTTCGTCCCCGGTCACTCTGACGGGGTGAGGGCCGCCCGGTGACCGACGGGATCGAGCGTCGCTCCCGCGCGGCCGTGCCCGCGCCGTCCGCGCCGGTCGCCGACGACGAGCGCATCGGCCGGGCGTTGCGCGCCGGCGAGCCGGGCGCCCTGCGCGAGGCCTACGACAGCCACGGCGGCTGGGTGCTCGCGGTGGCCCGCCGCAGCCTGGGCTCGCCGGACGACGAGGACATCACCCAGCAGGTGTTCGCCGACGCCTGGCGGGGCCGCGCCGGGTTCGACCCGGAGCGCGGACCTCTCGGCGCCTGGCTCGCGGGCATCCTGCGCCGTCGCGTCGCGGACCGTCTGGGGGTCCGGGGGCGGGAGGCGCGGGTCGGGGTCCGCGCCGACCTCGGCGACCCCGGCGTCGGCGTCCTCGACGACGCCGACGCGACGGACCCGCCGCTGGCCGACCAGGTCGTCGGCTCGCTGCTGGTCGCGGACGAGCTCGCCCGGTTACCTGCGGAGCAGGCGCGGGTACTCCGTCTGGCGGTACTCGACGAGCTCACCCACGCACAGATCGCGGCCGCCACCGGGCTCCCCCTCGGCACGGTCAAGAGCCACGCGCGCCGGGGGCTCGCCCGGTTGCGACGACGGTGGGAGGCCGACGGTGTGGCACCCGACGGCTGACCAGCTCACCGCCGCGGCCCTGCCCGGCGAGCCCGACGACCCGGCGGTGACCGCCCACCTGCGCGACTGCGCGACGTGCGCGGCGGAGGTCGACGCCCTGCGCCGCACCGTCGGGCACGCCCGCCACGGCATGACCCTCGACGTCCACCCGCCGCCCCCGGCCCCGGTCTGGGACGGGATCCTCGCCCGGCTCGACGACGACGACGCCCCACCCGCGGCGGCGCCGCCGCGGCGGTCCCGGGCCGTGGTGGGGGCCGGCATCGCCGCGGCCCTGGTCGCCGTCGCCGCCGTCGTCGCCGTCGTCCTGGGCGTGGCGACGCCCGGCCCCGGCGCCCCGCCGGCCACGGCCCGCGTGGTGCTGGTCGCCGCGCAGCCCGGCGTCACCGGCAGCGTCGAGGGCCGGCCGGGAGGCATGCACGTCGAGGTGACGGTGCCCGCGGGCATCCCGGCCGGTCACGACCTCGAGGTGTGGGACACCGCCACGGGCGCTCCGCGCTCGCTCGGCGTGCTGGTCGCCGACGGGGCGCGAACGCACTGGCAGGGCGACCTCGCGCTGCCCGCCGCGGGCGGCATGCCCCCGCTCGACGTCTCCCTCGAGCCGGTCGGCGAGGGCCCGCAGCACTCCGGGATCAGCCTGGCCCACACGCCCTGACCGGGCCGCGAGCGGTCAGGCCTTGACCTTCGCGGCCACGCGGCGGGCGCCGGCGAGCACCTCGGCGGGGTCCACGCGCGTGGGGGTGCCGTCGGCGAGCACCGGGTCGCCGGCCACCCACACGTCGCGCACGCCGCGCGCGCCGCCGGCCCAGACGAGGTTGGAGACGAGCTGGTCGTCGTCGTCCGGGTCGACGAAGGCGGGGTCGTCGATCGCGACGTGCACGAGGTCGGCCCAGGCGCCGGGCGCCAGCACGCCGAGGTCGTCACGGCCCAGCGCGCGGGCGCCCTCCCGGGTGGCCAGGGCGAGCGCATCGGCGGCGGTCAGCGCCGTGGCGTCGGCGCCGCGCTGGCGGGCGAACAGCGAGGCGAGGCGCTGCTCCTCCCACAGGTCGAGGTCGTCGTTGGACGCGGGCGAGTCGGTGCCCAGGCCGACGCGGACGCCGGCCGCCCGCAGGTCGGTGACGCGGGCGACCCCGGCGGCGAGCTTGGCGTTCGAGCCGGGGCAGTGGGCGACGGCGACGTCGTGGCGGGCGAGGATCGCGATGTCGTCGTCGGAGAGCTGGATGGCGTGCGCGGCGAGAACCCGCCCGCCCAGCGAGCCGGTCGCCTCGAGCATCGCGGGCACGGAGCCGAACTCGGCGCGCACGGCGTCGTCCTCGCCGGGCGCCTCGGCGACGTGGAGGTGCATCAGCGCGCCGCGCTCCCGCGCGAGCCCGGCCGTGGTCACGATCGCCTCGGTCGGCAGCGTGTACGCCGCGTGCGGGCCGTACCCCAGCTCGACGCGCTCGCCCGGCCCGAAGCGCAGCCCGTCGGTGTCGATCCAGCGGCTGATCGCGTCGCGCATCTGCTCCCAGGTACCGAGCCGCTCCATCCCGGGCGCGGTGATGATCCCCGGCGTCAGCACCACCCGGGAGCCGATCTCCAGCACGGCGTCGACCACGTGCTCGGCCTGGAAGTACATCTCGGTGGAGGTGGTGACGCCGCCGCGCAGCATCTCCGCGGCGCCCGCGAGCATGCCGGCGCGCACGTCGGCGCCGCCCAGCTTGGCCTCGGCGGGCCAGATGACCTCCATCAGCCACCGCATCAGCGGCAGGTCCCCGCCCATCCCGCGCAGCACGGCCAGCGGCGTGTGCGCGTGGGTGTTGACCAGGCCCGGCATGAGCAGGCCGGACAGGTGCGTCGTCGGGGCGTCGGTGGCCGGGGCGGTGGCGGCGGGCCCGACGTGGGTGATCCGCCCGTCGTCGTCGACGTCGACCACCGCGTCGCGCACCACGGACATGGCCGCGTCGCAGGGCAGGACGACGGGGGCGGTCAGGCGCATCGACACGGCGCCCATGATGGCCTACGGCCTCGTGAGTGATCCGGGTCGTCGGGACGGCCCGGATCACTCACCTGCGGAGCATCGGGCGGCGAGCGCGGCGAGCGTCCGCAGCTGGCGGCGCATCATCACGAGGTCGCCCCACGCGAGCAGCGCGCGCAGCAGGCCGCCGCGGCGGGTGCCGTCGACGGCGACCGTCGCGACCAGCCGCGAGCCCGCGGGGTCCGGCGCGACGGCGTAGGTGATCGCGAACTCGGCGACGGGCCCGCGTCCGCGCCGCCGCCGACGCAGCGTCATCTGCCGCCCGGGCTCGACCGTGGCGACGACGAAGATCACGAGGAGGCCCTGGCCGGCGCGGACGTCGTCGGCGCCGGGGGTGAGCTCCCGGGGGCTGCGCCGGACCCTCGGGAGACGAAGCGGAGCGGAGCTCGACCAGTCGAGGTTGTCGACCAGGTCGTAGCTGTAGGGAGCGACGGTCAGCTGGCAGACCCAGCGCCACAGCACCGCCGGCGACGCCGTCGACGTGACCCCGCGCGTCCAGCGGGCCCGCGGCGCGGGGACGAGGTCGTCGGCGGGCGTCGATCGTGCCCGCTCGGCCGGCGACGTCCCCCAGTGCGCCGGCAGGTCCACCTACCGCTCCAGCAGGGACCGCAGCGAGCGCAGCGGCGGCAGCCAGGCGCCGGTGTCGGGCAGGGTGTCGAGGCTGACGCGCGGCAGGGGCTCGCGGAAGACGCCCTCGATGTCCTCGAGGTCGAGGAAGTCGACGATCTCCGAGGCCACCGCGAACGCGGCGTACTCGCGGAACCCAATCACGGTGACCGTGATGCCCTGCGCGACGAGCGCCTCGAGCGGCTCGCGGAAGGCGCGCCCGTCGCCGGACGCCACGACGACGTGCGAGAGCCCGCCCTCGCTCCGCCGCAGCTCGATGTGGGCGAGCATGTCCTCGTCGACGTCGGAGTCCTCGACGACCTTCGGCTTGGCGAACACCGCGAAGCCGACGTTGCGCAGCGCCTCGACCCACGGCCGCACGATCTCGGTGGAGCCGGGCACGACGTTGGTGAAGACGGTCGCCTCGGCGATGCCGTCGACGCCGGCCTCGGACAGCAGCCACCGGCCGACGGCGTCGAACCGCGGGCGGAAGGCCGACGTCGGGCGGGTGCCGAGCAGCGAGCCGAGGCTCATGTCGATGTTGGGCGCGTCCCAGACCAGCAGCGTCCGCGCCGGCGGCGCCTCCACGGTGCCGTTCTCGCCGGCGTCCTCGATGCCCCCGGACAGCGCGGCGGGCGCCGTGGGTGCGGTGGCGAGGTCGGCGGGCGAGGGGGACGGCGACACGGGCCCGACTCTAACCGCCCGGCGGCGGACACGACGCGTGCTCAGGGCGCGCCTCCCTCGTGCGCGCGACGCACGAGCACGAGGTCCCGGCTGGGCCGTCCCTCCTGCTCCGCGCGGGCCTCGAACTTGGTGCGCGGGCGCCACGCGGGGCGGGGCGCGAAGCCGCCGTGGGGGTTGTCCAGCAGGGGCTCGGCGGCGGTCACCTCGAGCATCCACTCGGCGTAGTCCGCAACGTCGGTGGCGAGGTGCAGCGTCGCCCCCGGGGCGAGCCGCGAGGCCATCAGCGCGACGGTGGCCGGCTGGACCAGGCGGCGCTTGTGGTGGCGGCGCTTGGGCCACGGGTCGGGGTAGTAGACGCGCAGGCCGGCCAGCGCGCCGGGCGCGATCAGCTCGGAGAGCACGACGACGGCGTCCCCGCGCAGGAGCCGGAGGTTCTCCAGCCCCTGCTCCTCGAGGCGCATCATCAGCTGCGCGAGACCCGGCGGGTAGACCTCGACGGCGACGTGGTCGGTGTCGGTCTCGGCGGCGGCGAGGGCGGCGGTCGTCTCCCCCATGCCGGACCCGATCTCGAGCCGCAGCGGCGCGGTGCGCCCGAACCAGGCAGCGGCGTCGAGCCGGCCGTCGTCGTCCCGGGGCGGCCCGGGACCGTCGAAGCCGGGCGCGGACGCGCCGTACCGGGACCAGAGCCGGTCCCACGCGCGCTGCTGCCCGGCGGTCATCCGCCCGCCGCGGTCGGTGAAGCTGACCACCGAGCGCCGCGGGACGTCCGTCGTCGGCAGCGTGTCGTGCTCGGGGCCCATCCCCCGATCCTCACACGACGACGGTGATCGGCTCAGTGCCGGCGCAGGGGCGCGAGCGTGGCGCGGTCGGGGGTGATCCGGAAACGGACGGCCGCCGCCGGGATGCCGAGCACGGAGGAGACGAGGCGGCGGGCCGCCGCGTCGGCGTCGGCGAGGCGGTCGACGACGACCTGCTGCCCGGAGGGGCCGAAGCGCAGCGTCCAGCCGGAGGAGCGGAAGGTGGCCGTGACCGGGTGCACGACGTCGGCGAGACGCGGCATCGGCAGGGTCAGCGGCTCGCCGACCCGCGCGGGGCGCCGGGTCAAGGGGACGAGGGTCACACACGGACATCGCCGCGATCTCGGCGCGGGTTAGCCCTCCGAACCCGGATGACCCGGTCGGACGAACCGAGGTGCCCGGTCGGACGCCGAGCGGTCGTCAGGCACCGCCGGACGGGGGTCCGCCCTCGATCACCTGCTGGCGAGGGCTCTGGCGGGCGCGCCGCTGCTGCTCGTACTGCGCGGTCATCTCCGACTCGAGCGTCTCGCTGCGGCGGCGGCTACGGATGCGCGCGAGCAGGAGCAACGTCAGGCCGTGGAGGACGCCGAGCAGGAGCATCACGCCGCCGAGCTGGGTGATGACGATCTGGACGGTGCCCTGGACGTCGAAGGGCCGGTAGGTGGAGATGAGCGCCAGGAAGCCCAGCGCGACGAGGTGGAACAGCACCCCGAGCAGGCGGTTCGCGGAGACCGCGGTCTCCTCGGAGTCGAAGACGTCGCGCAGGAAACCGATGCCCGACCGCATGAGGATCTGGCCCACCACCAGCGTGATGACGGCGCCGACGACGACGATGAAGATGTACGTGCCGGTGTCGAGCACGGGCCTGGTCCCTCCCGGGTGACGGTTCGTGAGCAGTCTCCCCTGACGGGCGATCACGCGAAACCCTTCGCGACGTGTGCGAACGGGCCCTGCGTGACCGGCCGGGCGCCTACCCTGCGACCACTGTGGGCCCCTTGCGCAACGCCGTCGTCGCGACATGCCGCGCGCTGGCCCCCCGGGTGTCGCTCCCCACGGCCGACGCGGTCGACGCGGTGGCCGCCCGGATGCTCGCGACGCCCTCGCTCGTCGTCGCCGGGCCGGTGTCGTCGGGCAAGTCGACGCTGGTCAACGCCCTGGTCGGACGCCGGGTGGCGCCCACCGGCGCCGGCGAGTGCACCGGCCTGACCGCCCACTACGTCCGCGGCCCGGCGGACCGCCTCGACGTCGTGCTCGTCGACGGCTCGCGGCGGCCCCTGCCGCTCGCGGCCGGGGGACGCGTGCCGGCCGCGGTCGGCGACCGGCTCGGGGTGCGCCCCGAGGACGTCGACCACCTGGTGGTCACCCTGACGAGCGCGGCCCTCGACGACCTCACGGTGATCGACACCCCGGGCACCGGCTCCGCGCGGCGCCCGGACGGTGTGGCGGGCGGGCAGCACGCCGACGCGGCGCTCGTCGTCCTGCCGTCCACGGCCCACCCCGGCGACCTCGACGTCCTTCCCGGACCGGCCGCGCACGGCCCGGCCGGGGTCGTCGCCGTCCTCGGGCGGGCGGACACCGTCGGCCCCGACGACGGGCACGACCTCGCCGTCGAGCTCGGCCGCCGCCTCGGCGACCGGGTGGGGCCGGTGACGCCGGTGATCGGCCTGCTGGCCGAGACGGCGGTGACGGGCGCGCTGCGCACCGAGGACGTCGGCGCGCTGCGGGTGCTCGCCGGAGCCGAGCCGGCCGTGCTCGAGGTCGCGCTGCTCGACGCGGAGCTGTTCACCACCGCGGACCTGCCCGTGCCCGTCGAGGCGCGCACCCGGCTGCTCGAGCTGCTCGACCTGCGGGGCCTCGCGCTCGGGCTCGCGCTGCTGCGGGCGGACGCCGCGGCCGGTGTCGGGGAGCTGTGCGACGCGCTGCTGGCCGCGTCCGGGCTCGCGACGCTGGTGGGGCGCCTGCAGGACGAGGTCCGGGCCCGCGCCGACCTGCACGCCGCCACCGCCGGCGTGCGGGACCTGGCCGCGCTCGCCGAGGCGCGCACCCGCGCCGAGGCCCGCGACGGGACCGGCGCCGGCGAGGGAACCCGGGTCGCCGACGCCGCCGCGGCGCTCGCCCGGCGCGACGCCTTCACCGAGCGGGCGCTCCTCGCCGCCCGGGCCCGCCTGTGGGCGGGCTCGCTGGGCCTGCCGGTCGAGCTGCTCGAGGAGGTCGACCACCTCGCCGCCGCGGCCCCGCCCGACGTGCGGATGGGGCGGCCGGGTGCGGGTCCGGTCGAGCTCGCGGGACACGCGGCCCGGCGCGCGGCGTGGTGGCGGGCCTACGGGACGTGGGGCTCGCCGCGGCGCATCGCCGACCTCGCCCACGTCGTCCACCGCACCTACGTGCGGCTGTGGCGGGAGCTGACGGCGGGTCGGGCCGCGTGACCGAGGACGTCCCGGCCCGGGTCGCCCGCCTCCGCGAGGAGCTGACGACGCTGCTCACCCGCCTCGATCCCGGGGCGGCCGCGACGGCCGCCGCACCGCCGCCGCCGGCCCGCCCGACCGTGGTGCTGGTGGGGGCACCGGGTCGCGGGCGCGGCGAGCTGCTCGCCGCGCTGCTGGGCCTCGACGGGCCGCCCGCGCCGGACCCCGACGGGGCGGTCCGCGCCACCCGCGAGCGCCTCGCGGTGGCCCTGCTCGAGGAGCTCGACCTCGTAAAGCCCGCCCGCGCGCAGGACCCCGGCACCTGGCCGGTGGACGGCGCCACCGCCGCGCTCGTCCTCGCCGACGCCGCCGCCCCGCTCGGCGCCGAGGAGCTCGACGCGCTGGCCCGCGCCGCCGGCCGCGTCGACACCGTCGCCTTCGCGCTCACCCGCACCGACGCGCACCGCGGCTGGCGCACGGTCCTCGAGGCCGACCGCGCCCTCGTCGCCGAGCGCGTGCCCCGCCTGGCCGGGGCACCGTGGTTCCCGGGCCTGGCCGGGCTGGCCCGGCGCGCCGCCGACATACCGCCGGCCGCGGCGGAGGCCCTGCGGCGGCGCTCCGGGCTCGCCGCCCTGCAGCGCGAGCTGCACCGGCTCGTCGCGCGACGCCGCCGCATGCTCGCCGAGGCGAACGCGCTGCGGCTGCTCGCGGCCGGGCTGGACGGCGTCGCCACCCGGGCGGAGGCGACGCGTGCAGCCCTGCGGGAGCCCGGCGACGGCGACCTCGCCCGGCCGCGACGAGCTGCTCGCCGACCGGGCCGCGCCGGGCCGCGACCACCACACCCGCTGGCGGGCCGACCTCGCCGCCGAACGGGTCGTGGCCGCCGACGACCTCGTG
>NZ_BAABHO010000062.1:0-30518 GCF_039542135.1 Actinomycetospora chlora | reverse complement strand
CGCGGCACCCGGCACCGCCCCGACGGGCGGCAGGAACCCGGTGCCACCGCCGGTGCCCCCGCCCGGGGGCACGACAGCGCGGGCGCCGGGCTCGCCGCCGGCGGTGCCGGGTGGCGTGGCCGGGACGGCCGGGGCGCTGCCGGCCGTGGTGGTCGACGACGGCGGGGCGTCGGGCACGCTCGGGTGGCCGGTGTCGGGCCGGGCTCCCGACCCCGCGTCCCCCGCACCGCCGTCGGCGCTCCCACCCCCGCCTCCACTACCTCCACTGCCTCCACCGCCGTCGAGGGGCGGGACCGGGCTCGCGGCACCACCGGCACCCGTTCCGCCACCGCCGCCCGTCCCGCCGCCCGTCCCGCCGCCCGTCCCGCCGTCCTCGACGCCGCCCGGCACCGGGCCGGCGCCCGCCGCGCCGCCGCCCGCACCACCGGCACCGGGACCGTCGCCCGTGCCCGGGGCCACCGGGGCGATCGCCGACCCCGACGGGCCCGCGAACTGCGGCAGCGTCGTCATGCGGTCGCGGCTGAAGCCCTGGTAGCGGTCCATCGTCTCCTGGGCGTCGCTCTGGTCGTTCGCCTGCCGCATGGCTTCCTGCTGGTAGTCGCCACCCAACGGGCCCATGCTGCTGAAGACGTCGCCCCAGCCCAGCCCGGTGGGCAGGGGTGGACGCGGCGCCGGGATGGCCGAGCGGACCTGCTCGAGGTTCTGCGCCTGCTCGTGGGAGACGCTGCCCACGGCGTTGGCCAGGCCGCGGGCCTGGTCGACCCAGGGCGACAGCGGGTGGACCGCCGCGCCGGCGGCGTCCGCGGCCTGCCCCTGCCAGTGGGAGCGGAGACCCGCCCCGGCGGCGTCGACCGCGTCGGCGACGTCCTGCATGCGGCCCACGAGCCGGTGCCACGCCTGGCCCCCGTCGACGAACCCGTCGCCGGGCACGCCGCTGACCGGGCCACCGCCGTTGACCTGCGCGTAGATCTCCTGATGGGGAACCGCGAACCAGTGCGTCTCGAACACTCGCCACCTCCCCTCGCGCGGAGCCTAGGAAGCCCTCGCGCGCGGTGGGTGCCGTTTCGCGGAAGTCAGGCGGGCACGAGGAGCGCGGTCGCCACGGCCGCGAGGCCCTCGCCGCGGCCGGTGAGCCCGAGGCCGTCCGAGGTCGTGCCGGAGACCGCGACGGGGCCGCCCAGGGCCTCCGACAGCACCGCCTGCGCCTCGTCCCGCCGGGTGCCGATCTTGGGCGCGTTGCCGATCACCTGGACCGCCGCGTTGCCCAGCGCCCAGCCCTCGGCCGCGACGAGCGTCCGCACCTCGCCCAGGAGCTGCGCGCCGGCGGCCCCGGCCCACTCGGGCCGACCGGTGCCGAACACCGCCCCCAGGTCACCGAGGCCGGCCGCGGACAGCACCGCGTCGCACAGGGCGTGCGCGGCGACGTCGCCGTCGGAGTGCCCGGCGCAACCGTCCACGCCCTCCCAGAGCAGGCCCGCCACCCAGCACGGGACGCCCGGCCCGATCGGGTGGACGTCCGTGCCGATCCCGACCCTCACGCCGGGCCCGCCGTCACCAGCGCCTCCGCCATGGCCAGGTCGAGCGGCGTGGTCACCTTGAACGCGCGCGGGTCGCCCGGCACCGTGGCGACGCTCACGCCCATCGCCTCGGCGAGCCCCGCGTCGTCGGTGGCCGTCACCGGCTCGCCGGCCGCACGGTGCGCCCGGGCACGTTCGTGCGCCGCCCGCAGCGTGGCCACGTCGAAGCCCTGGGGGGTCTGCACGGCCGCCAGGCCGCGGCGGTCGACGGTGGCCGTCACCACACCCGCGGGATCGGTGCGCTTGAGGGTGTCGGCGACGGCCGTGGCCGGCACGACGGCGCGGTGCCCCGCACGGACGGCGTCGACGACCGCGCGCACCACCGCGGGCGGGCACAGGCACCGGGCGGCGTCGTGCACCAGCACCACCTCGGTCCCGGCGGGCAGCGCCGCGAGGGCCGCGTCGACCGAGCCGACGCGGTCGTCGGCGCCGGGCACCACCTGCACGGCCCGGTGCGCGAGCGCAGCACGCACGGTGTCCTCGTCGCCCGGTGGGGCGGCGACGACCACGTGGTCCACCCCGCCCTCGACGAGGCCGTCGACGGCGCGGGCAACCATCGTCAGCCCGCCGACCAGCGCCAGCGCCTTGGGCAGGCCGAGGCCGAGACGTTCGCCCCGGCCCGCCGCGGGCACGATCGCGACGACGCTCACCGCGTCACCGCGGACCGCTGGGTCAGGACGCGAGGACCTGGTCGAGCAGCGACTCGGCGGCCACCTCGTCGGTGCCCTCCGCCAGCGCCAGCTCGCTGACCAGTATCTGCCGCGCCTTCGCCAGCATGCGCTTCTCACCCGCGGACAGGCCGCGGTCCTTCTCCCGGCGCCACAGGTCGCGCACGACCTCGGCCACCTTGTTCACGTCGCCGGAGGCGAGCTTCTCGAGGTTCGCCTTGTACCGGCGCGACCAGTTCGTCGGCTCCTCGGTGTGCGGCGCACGCAGCACCTCGAACACCCGATCCAGCCCCTCCTGGCCCACCACGTCGCGGACGCCGACGATCTCGGCGTTGTCCGCGGGGACCCGGACGGTCAGGTCGCCCTGCGCAACCTTGAGGACGAGGTACTTCTTCTCCTCGCCCTTGATCGTCCTGGTCTCGATGGCCTCGATGAGAGCGGCACCGTGGTGCGGGTAGACGACGGTCTCGCCGACCTTGAAAACCATGTGTCCCGAGCCCCTTTCGCTCCTACGAGGTTAACACGTCCGACGCACGGGCATTGCAGGGGATTCGACCGTCTTCGCAGGTCAGGGACTTGACAATCCGCCCGGATGCGTGCTTGCCGAGGTCACGGCGTCCTCCCGGACGGCCGGGTGACGTCCCGGGTACTAGGGTGTCGCTGCCGTCGAGAGTCTCCCCCACCCGAGAGGACGCCAGCGATCATGAGTCGCCGCCCGCGCGGACCCCGACCGGGGATCGTCGTCGCGACCCTGCTGACCGCGGCCCTCGCCCTCGCGGGCTGCAGCGCCGGCACCGTCACGCAGACCGACACGATCGTCTCCCAGGCGGCCGGCGCGTTCGGCCAGGTGGGGGCGATGTCGCTGCGCGACATCTCGCTGGACTCCGGGCCGGCCGAGACCGTGCCCTCGGGCGCGGAGATCGCCCTGCGCGGCTCGCTCGTCAACGAGGGCGGCACGCCCGACCGCCTCGTCGCCGTCTCGACGCCGTACGCGACCGGCTTCCGCCAGGAGGGCGAGACGGTCATCCCGAACAACAACGTGCTGCGCATCGTGGGCGCCGCGCCGGCGCCGGTCGGGCCGGCGAACCTCGATACCCGCCAGTCGGCCAGCGCCCGCGTGGTCCTCACCGGCACCACGCAGCAGATGCGTCCCGGGCCGACCTACGCCGTGACCTTCACGTTCGAGCGCGCGGGCTCCATCACGTTGCCCGTCATCGTCGTCGGGGCGGGTCCCTCGCAGGGTTAGTCCACGGGGCGTCCCGCGGGATGGTCCGCGGGGCTGTCGGGGGTCGGGCCTACCGTCCTCCCCGTGCCGTCACGTGCCCGCGCCAGCCGCTTCGAGTGCACCGCCTGCGGCCACGTCGCCGCGAAGTGGGTCGGGCGCTGTCCCGACTGCGGGGGGTGGGGCACGGTCGAGGAGGCACCCGACCTCGGTCCGGCGCGCGCCGGTCGCCCCGGCGTCGCCCCCGTGGCGTCCGCCCGCCCGTCCAGTCCCGTCCGGGCCATCATCGAGGTCGGCCTCGAGACGGCGACGGCGCGGCCCACCGGGGTGGGCGAGCTCGACCGCGTGCTCGGCGGCGGCCTCGTGCCCGGCGTCGTGGTGCTGCTGGCCGGCGAGCCGGGGGTGGGCAAGTCCACGCTGCTGCTGGAGGTCGCCGCCCGCCGCGCCCGCGACGGCGCCACCGTGCTGTACGTCACGGGTGAGGAGTCGGCGGGCCAGGTCCGGCTGCGGGCCGAGCGCACCGGCGGGCTGGCGCCGCACCTGTTCCTGTCGGCCACCGGTGATCTCGAGGAGGTCGCCGCCCACGTCGAGGCGGTCGACCCGGAGCTGCTGGTGGTCGACTCGGTGCAGACGGTCGGCACCGCGACGGCCGAGGGCTCGCCCGGCGGCGTCTCCCAGGTCCGCACGGTCACGTCGGCGCTCGTCGCCCTGGCCAAGCAGCGCGACCTGCCGGTGGTGCTCATCGGCCACGTCACCAAGGACGGCGCGGTGGCCGGCCCGCGGACGCTCGAGCACCTCGTGGACGTCGTCCTGTCGTTCGAGGGCGAGCGCCACTCCCCGCTGCGTCTGGTGCGCGGGCTGAAGAACCGCTTCGGCGCCACCGACGAGGTCGGCTGCTTCGAGATGAACGACCGCGGGATCGCCGAGGTCACCGACCCGTCGGGCCTGTTCACCGGCGGGCTCGAGCGCCCCGTGGCCGGGCAGGCCGTCACGGTGGCCATGGAGGGCAAGCGGCCGATGATGGCCGAGGTCCAGGCCCTGGTGGCCCAGCGTCCCACCGACACGGCGCCGCGCCGCGTGGTGTCCGACCTCGACGCCGGTCGCGTCGCGAAGATCGTCGCGGTGCTCCAGGAGCGTTGCGGGCTACGGCTCTACGACAAGGACGTGTTCGTCGCCACGGTCGGCGGCATGAAGCTGCGCGAGCCGTCCGCCGACCTCGCGGTGGCCATCGCCATCACCTCAGCGTTCCACAACCAGGCGGTGCAGGCCGGGCTGGTCGCCGTCGGCGAGGTGGGGCTGGGCGGCGAGGTGCGCCGCGTCGTCGCGCTCGAGCGCCGCCTCGCCGAGGCCGGGCGGCTCGGCATCAGCCGCGCGATCGTGCCGCCGGGCGACGTCACCACGCCGCGGGGGCTCACGGCCGCCCCCACCGACGACGTCCACGAGGCCCTCCTGCGCACGGGGCTGGTCGGGAAGTAGGCGGGAGGTCAGCCCTCGAGGGTGAACGACGCCGGCTCGCTGACGATCCCGTCGAGGCGCGCGAGGAGCTGGTAGGTGCCGGGCGGCACGGTGGTGCGCTCGCCCGTGCAGCCGGGCGCCGAGGTCCGGCCCGACCACCGCACCGAGAACACCGCCTCCTCGCCCGGGGCGAGGGTGCGGACGTCGTCGGTGTCGCCCGGGGAGCAGTCGTTGCTGCCCCACAGGCCCTCGCCCGGCCGGACCACCACGGCGACGGCCTGCTTGGCGGCGTCGAGGTCGCGCACGCACGGCGCGGCGCCGGCGTTGGTGACCACCAGGCTGAGCACGGGCTTGACGCCGGCCGCATACGTCGGCGCGTCGGTGCGCGCGGTGACGCGCAGGTCGCCGTCGGCGCAGGGCCCGGGCGGCGCGGGCTCGGGGCCGGCCGCCGGTGTGGGCTCGGTGCTGGTGCTGGTGCCGGCCGGGGGCGTGCTCTCGGACGGGAGTGCCGGTGGCGTGGTGGGGGTGGCGAGCAGCGGCCCCGCGGAGCCCGTCGGGACGCCGGGGGGCAGGAAGGCGTTCCCGCCGCCCGGGGGCGCGAACAGCGCGCCGTCGGGGGCCGGGGAGAGCGCGGGGGCGCCGCCGGGCGGGAGGACCGGCGCCGGGGTGTCGGAGGGCCCCGCGGGCGGCACGGAGGGCAGCACCGACGGCAGGGCGGCCGCGATCGGTCCGGGGGTGCTGCTCGCCGGCTCACCGGACGGCGGGGAGGTCGTCTCCGGGCCCGCGAGCGCGGCCGCGCGGGCACGGGCGTCGACCGTCTCGGGCCCGCCGCCCAGCCCGGCCAGGGCCCACACCCCGCCCAGGAGCGCGACCACGACCCCGAGCGCGACGGCCCGCCGCCGCCAGTAGACCGACGGCGGAAGCGGTCCGACCGGCTCCCACACGTCACGGAAAGTAGGGTCGCGCTTGCCCTGAGCGATCGACCACCACGCGGCGGACGGCCCGTTTCACCCGACGGTGGCGACGGCGGGCGCACCCGGCAGGATCGGCGGTCGATGGCCGCTCCCACCAGCACGCTCGCCGAGGTCCTCGTGCCGTGGTTCCGCGCGCAGGCCCGCGACCTGCCGTGGCGGCGCCCGGGGACGACGGCGTGGGGCGTCCTCGTCTCGGAGATCATGCTGCAGCAGACGCCGGTCGCGCGGGTGGAGGAGCCGTGGCGGGCGTGGCTCGAGCGCTGGCCCCGACCGTCGGCGATGGCCGCGGCGCCCGCCGCGGACGTGCTGCGGGCCTGGGGCAAGCTGGGCTACCCGCGGCGCGCGCTGCGACTGCACGCCGCGGCGCAGGCGATCGCGGCCGAGCACGGCGACATCGTCCCCGCCGACGTCGAGACCCTCGAGGCGCTGCCCGGTATCGGCACGTACACCGCCCGGGCGGTCGCGGCGTTCGCCCACGGGCGGCGGGTGCCGGTGGTCGACACCAACGTCCGGCGCGTCGTCGCCCGCGCCGTCCACGGCCGGGCCGAGGCCGGCGCCGCCGCGACGCGCGACCTCGCGGACGTCGACGCGCTGCTGCCGGTCGACGAGACCGACGCCGCGACGATGTCGGCGGCGCTCATGGAGCTCGGCGCGACCGTCTGCATCGCGCGCGGGCCGCGGTGCGCGGACTGCCCGGTCCTCGACCGCTGCGCGTGGCAGCGGCTCGGTCGCCCGGCCTGGGACGGCCCGGTCCGCAGGGCGCAGACCTGGGCGGGCACCGACCGCCAGGTGCGCGGGCGGCTCCTCGACGTCCTGCGCGGCGCGCCCGGTCCGGTCGCCGCGGAGGCGCTCGACGCGGCGTGGCGCACCGACGCCGCGCAGCGCTCGCGGTGCCTCGACTCGCTGCTCGTCGACGGGCTCGTCGAGCAGCTCGCGGACGGTCGCTTCGCGCTGCCGGGCGAGGCGGGCGACGTAGGCTGAGGCCATGGCCGTCGTGAAGATCAACGCCATCAGCGTCCCCGAGGGCAGCGGGCCCGAGCTCGAGAAGCGGTTCGCCGCGCGCGGCGAGTCGATCAAGGACACCCCCGGCTTCCTGGGCTACGAGCTGCTCCGCCCGACCTCCGGCGACACCCGGTACTTCGTCTACACCAAGTGGGAGTCCGAGGAGGCCTTCGCCGCGTGGCGCGACGGGGGCGCCGCGGCGGCCGCGCACGCCGGCGAGCGCGCGCAGCCCGTCTCGTCGGGGGCCGACCTCCTGGAGTTCGACCTCGTCCTGCGCGTCGACGGCGCGGGCTCCTGAGCGATCCCGACCCCGCCGGCGTCGCCGCCGCGGCGCAGGCCGTAGCGGGCGCCGGGGCGCTGCTCGTCTGCGCCGGGGCCGGCATGGGCGTCGACTCGGGCCTGCCCGACTTCCGCGGTCCCGAGGGCTTCTGGCGCGCCTACCCGCCCTACCGCCGGCTGGGGTTGCGCTTCGAGGAGATCGCCGACCCGGAGCACTTCGACGCCGACCCCGAGCTGGCCTGGGGCTTCTACGGGCACCGCCTCGCGCTGTACCGGCGGACCGTGCCCCACGCGGGCTTCGCGGTGCTGCGCCGCTGGTCCGAGGCGGTGCCGACGCGGGTGTTCACGTCCAACGTCGACGGCGCGTTCCAGGCGTCGGGCTTCGCCGGCGACGACGTCGTCGAGTGCCACGGCGCGATCGGGATGCTGCAGTGCAGCTGCCCGTGCCACGACGGCACGTGGCCGGCCGACGACGTCGACGTCGTGGTCGACGAGGACACGATGCACGCCCGGCCACCCCTGCCCGCGTGCCCGCGGTGCGGTCGCGTGGCCCGGCCGAACATCCTGATGTTCGGCGACGGCGCCTGGGTGCCCGGCCACCACGCGGACACGATGGCGGCCCACCGCGCCTGGCTGCGCGGGCTCGACCCGGCCCGCCTGGTCGTGCTCGAGCTGGGCGCCGGCACGGCCGTGCCGACGGTGCGCCGCCACGCTGAGCTCGCGTCGGCCGCCTCGGGCGCGCTGATCCGGATCAACGTGCGCGAGCCCGACGTCCGCCACGGCCGCGGCATCGCCCTCGCGTCCGGCGCCCGCGCGACGCTCGAGGCGATCGACGCCGCGCTCTAGATCCCCTTCAGGCCGGCCAGGGTCAGACCCCGGGCGGCGGCGACGCGCTCGGCCTCGTCGTCGAGGCGGGCACGGACGTCGGGCGCGAGCGGCACCACCGGCGACAGCTCCAGCGTCAGCTTCTTCCCCGACGCCCGGGGCCGCCAGGTGCCGACGATCTCGCCGTCGGCCAGCAGCGCCCCCGGGTTCCCGATGATCTTGTACAGCTCCTTGCGGAGGGTCTCGTCGGGCGCGTGCACCTCGCGGTCGCGGGCCTGGAGGATCGGGTCCAGGGGCGGCAGGAGACGGACCACGTCGGGCTCGGGGGCGTCGAGCGCCGCCGGCACGTCCTCGGCGGGCAGCCACGCCCGCCGGCCGCCCAGATCCACCTCCGCCAACCCCGGCAGCGCCGCCTCCCAGGCCGGGGCGAACGCCGTCGGGGTGGTGCCGACGAAGTCGGCGACCTCGCGGGGGCCGGCCGGCCCGTGGAGGCGCAGGTAGTCGAGCACGAGCCGCGCCGCCCGCGCCGGGTCGCCCTCCACGGGCCGCTCCCACCCGGCCGGCGGCGGCGTCAGCAGCAGCGTCTTCTGCGTGGGGTCCAGCCCGACCCCGACCGGCAGCGCCGAGAGCCGCATCAGCTGCTCGTTGATGTGCGTCGTCGCGCAACCCCGGCACTCGCGCAGCAGCGCGTCGGGCAGCATCCGGGTCACCGCGGTGCTCGCGGCGCCCTTCGTGATCGGCTCGGTGACGACCGCGGCGAGCGCGTCGGCGGCTCGGTCGATCGCCTCGCGGGCCGGGATGCCGACGCGCCGCTGCTCGGGACCGCTCCAGTTCAGCCGTGCGGCCGCGTCGGCGTCACCGAACGGCCGCGCGGCCGCGGCGACGGCGTTGAGCTCGCCGGGCGGGTGGTGGTGCGGGGCGCCGCGGTGCGTCCACCCGTCGACGAGCCCGTGCGCCGCCGGATCGGGGTCGCCGTCCGACCGCGCCGCGATGGCGAGCCGGGCGGTCGGCCCCGAGTCCTGGACCCCGAGCGCGAACAGCCGCTCCAGCGTCCGGTCGCGGTGCAGGCCCTGCACGGCGATGCGGTGCGCCATGACCTGCTCGCGGGTCAGCGTCTCCACCATGGGCCCAGGGTGCCGCACCGAGGCTGACACCCCCGGTCAGGATCCGAACGCGGTGCGCTGCTGGAAGCGGAGCGCGTTGAAGACCTGGTTGGACTGGTCGAGGTTCGCCGTCCGGATCTCCCAGCCGTAGGGCGTGCCGTCGTAGATGCCGGTGGACACGACGCGGCCCTGGTACTGGGCGGTGTACAGGGCGCCCTGCTCGACGCCGCCGACCTGCCAGGTGTCGAACTCCTCGATGCGCGGCCCGAGGCGCGTCGTGTCGTCGTACCAGGTCCGCGCCGCCGAGGCGTCGCCCCACTGCGTGAAGGCGACGACCGCGCCGGGCGCCGTGCTCGAGTAGTCGCAGACGTAGGCCTCGGTGGGCGCGGCGCCCGCGCTGTTGGCGAGGCCGTCCGCCGGGCTCACCGGCCGGCAGGTGGCGCCGTCGACGTCGGGGAACACGCGCGCGAGGGGGCGCGCGGACGCCGGCGTGCTCGCCGGGGCGCTCGACGCCGCCGCGGACGGGCTCGCGGACGGTGCCGCGGAGGGCGCCGCCGACGGTGCGACCGACGGGGGCGCGGAGCCCTGACCCGAGCCGCAGCCCGTCAGGGCGAGGCCCAGGGCCACGGTGGCGCCGAGGGCGGCGGCGAAGGATCGGAGGGACGTCATCTCGGGCTCCCCTGGTGAACTGCGACACTGGCGGTCACGTGGAGTATGAATCACGGCGGTGTTGCACGCCCGAACGGGTGGCTCATCCGTTCTGCCGGTGACCGAGAGTTTTTCCTGGGTGACACGGCAAGATGGACGCCGTGAGCTCGGTGCGCGCGGTGCCCGTCACCACGGACATGGACGGCGACGCGCTCTCGGCCGACGACGCCTGGCACACCGCCCGGCGCGTCGGGCTGCGGACGCTCCTGCGCGACGCCCTGATGCGCTTCCGCTACGGCGACGGGTTCAGCCACGCCCGCGGGTTCGCGCTGCAGCTCGCGCTCGCGATCGTCCCGCTCGTCATCGCCGGCAGCGGGCTCGCCACGGCGGTCGGCGCGGAGTCGGTGGCGCAGGTGGTGGCGCGCACCGTCGTCGCGGTGTCGCCCGGGGCGGGTGACCAGCTGCTCGCCGACGTCGTCGCCCGGGGTCCGGCCGAGCTGCCCGAGGAGGACGGCGAGCCCGCGGACTCCCCCAGCGAGAACGTCGGCGAGCTCGCCGTCGCGTTCGGACTCACGACGGCGTTCCTGGCCATGACGAGCGCGATCGCGCAGCTCGAGCGCGGCACCAACCGCATCTACGGCACCGAGCGCGACCGCCCGTTCCTGCGCAAGTACGGCCGCGCCGCGCTGCTGACGCTCACCGCGGGCACGGCGCTCGGTGCCGGCCTCGTCCTCATCATCGCCGGCGGCCCGCTCGGCGACGCCGTCGAGGACGTCTACCGCTGGGGCGACGCCGCGGAGACCGTCTTCGACGTGCTGCGCTGGCCGGTCGGCCTGATCGCGCTGGTCGTCGCGGTGACCGTGCTGTTCCGGTTCTCGCCGCGGCGGCACCAGCCCGGGTTGTCGTGGCTGGCGCTCGGGGCGGGGCTGACCGTGCTGCTCTGGCTGGCGGCGTCCGGCGCCGTCGCGCTCTACGTCGCGGTGTCGGGCGACTTCAGCGACACCTACGGGCCGCTGGCCGGGATCATGGCGCTCCTGCTGTGGGCGACCGTCACCGGCGTCGCGCTGCTGCTCGGCGTCGCCGTCGCGGCCCAGCTCGAGGCCGCGCGGGCGGGGATGGGCGACCCGCTCCTGCGCGACGACGACGCCGACGGCATCCCCGACGAGCTGCAGCCCGAGCAACCGGTGGAAAGCGTGGGTCCGGAAGGGGGACGTGCCTGACAGGGCCTGTCAGGGATGGGGTACCACTGACGCGTGCGCGCCAGCCGCCTGCTCTCCGTGCTGCTCCTGCTCCAGAACCGGGGCCGGGTGACCGCGCGCGAGCTCGCCGACGAGCTCGAGGTGTCGATCCGCACGATCTACCGCGACATGGACGCCCTCTCGGCCTCCGGGGTGCCCGTCTACGCCGACCGCGGCCCCGACGGCGGGTACTCGCTGCTCGAGGGCTACCGGACCCACCTCACCGGCATGACCGCCGAGGAGGCCGACGCGCTGGCGCTCTCGGGGATGCCCGAGGCGGCCGCCGAGCTCGGGCTCGGCCGGGTGCTGGCCGCGGCGCAGCTCAAGGTGCAGGCGGCGCTGCCCGGCGAGCTGTCCGACCGCGCCGGGCGCATTGCCGAGCGCTTCCACCTCGACGCCCCCGGCTGGTTCCGCGAGTCCGACCACGTCCCCACCCTCACCGGCGTCGCCGACGCCGTGTGGAACCAGCGCGTGCTGCGCGTGCGCTACCGGCGCTGGGCCACCGGCGGGCGCGAGCCCGAGGTGGAGCGGGAGCTCGCGCCGCTCGGGCTCGTCCTCAAGGCCGGCACCTGGTACCTCGTGGCGTCCCCGCACGACGGCGACGCGGCGGCCGAGCCGCGGACGTACCGGGTCGCGCGCATCCTCGAGCTCGAGACCCTGGACGTGCGCTTCGAGCGGCCCGCGGACTTCGACCTGTGGAAGTACTGGCACCGGCGCACCCAGGAGCTCACGGACGCGCTCTACCAGGCGGAGGCGACGGTGCGGTTCTCCCCGCGGGCGCTCGAGCTCGCCCCGGTGCTCCTGCGCCCCCACACCGCCCGCGCCCTCGCGGAGGGCACCTGGCCCACCGACGACGACGGCTGGGTCACCGCGGTGATCCCGATCGAGTCGCTCGCCCACGCCCGCTCCGAGCTGCTGGCCCTGGGCGCCGACGTCGAGGTCCTCGCCCCGACGGCCCTGCGCGAGCAGATGGCCGGCGTCGCCCACGCCCTCGCCGGGCTCTACGCGGGCTGACCGGCGATCACCCGCGCGTAGGCGGGGACGTCGATCCCCGAGCCGGGCTCGAAGAGCTGGTCCTCGAAGGCCAGGAAGAACGTGTCGATCCCGCAGTCGCGCGCGTAGCGGGCGGCGGCCACCAGCTGCTCGGCCTCACTGTCGGAGAAGCGTGAACCACCCGTGGTCGGGCCGGGCGGCCCCGGGTTCTCCGCCACCACCGGGAGCCCCACCGAGCGGGCCAGCGCGATGGTCCAGCGCTGCGCGGCGGCGCGGTCCAGCCCGGCCTCCGCGAGCGACTCCGGGGTGTCGCCCGGCCGGCAGGTCTCCTGCCCCGGTGACGCGGCGCGGGCCCGCGTGGCGGTGTCGTCGTCGAGCCCGGTGTAGTCGACGACCAGACGTGAGGGCGGGCTCAGCGA
Organism: Actinomycetospora chlora; assembly: GCF_039542135.1. Lineage (NCBI taxonomy): Bacteria > Bacillati > Actinomycetota > Actinomycetes > Pseudonocardiales > Pseudonocardiaceae > Actinomycetospora > Actinomycetospora chlora. The sequence goes on along the minus strand of NZ_BAABHO010000062.1, from coordinate 18,115 downwards.
GCGCAGCCGCGCGTCGTGCTCGGCGAAGGTGCGGAAGATGCTCGGGTAGTCGAGCCCGTAGCCGAGTGCGCCCTCCGGATCGGCGCGGCCGTCGAGCCCGCCGGCGACCGCCGCAGCACGGTCCTGCGGCAGGACCCCGCGCCCGGCCAGCGGCACGTGGACGTCGCCGGTGAAGCCGACCGACCGCAGCGTGTCGGACACCCACGTGACGCTGCCGGCGAGCGAGCGGGTGTACCACGCGTACCAGCCGTCGACCTGCTCCGCGGTCATCGGGGCGCCCTGCCAGTCCGGCTCCGACGGGCGCCACCCGGGCATCGGCGAGGGCTCGACGCCCTCGGCGAGCCCTGGGCCGCCCTGGGGCACGTCCCCGAAAGCCCAGAACTGCGTCGTCGTCGCCCCGGAGGGGCCCGGGTAGCCGAGCTCGGCGCTGAGCCGGATCGCCGCGACGTCGCCCAGCCCCACGATGCCGGCGAGGTCCCGCAGGTAGCCGGCGGCAGCGTCGCGGACCGCGCCGTCGAAGACGAGGTCGGGTTCCCGGAGTGGGGAGGTGGCGCCGAACTGGTCGACGAATGCGGCCCCGGGGCGTTCGAGGACCCAGTCCGGCCCGTTGTCCAGCCCGAGCCCGAGCACCACCCGCATCCCGGCGCGGGTGCAGGTCGCGACCCGCTCGCGGACGTCGGCCAGGTAGCCGAGGTCCGGCGCCCCCGCCTCGGGCTCGGCCGCCGCCCACTGCACGTCGATCATGGCCACGGTGACGCCGGCCTGCCGGAGCGCCGGGACCCGGTCCGGGCGGCACGACGAGGCCAGGGTCCCGAACGCGGGCCCGCCCCCGCGCGGGTCCGGGCTCGCGGAGGAGCAGGCGCCGAGGACCAGCACGAGGGCGAGGGCGGCCGCCGCCGCGAGGGCCCCCCGGGCGGCCGAGCCGCGATGCCGCGGGCGACGCCTCACCCGACGTCCGGCAGGGGCGCGACGTTCTCCCCGCGGGCGAGACCCGCGTCGACCTCCGCGGGGTCGAGCCGCCAGACCGTGGTGTCCCCGCCGGTCGGGCCGTGGGCGACGAACACGGGCTGCGCGTGCTGCTGGAGCCAGACCAGCGTCTGCGGCGCGGCCGCGCCGTAACCCTGCTCGAGGATGCGGTTCTGGGTCAGGACGTACTGCGCGCCGTTGTCGCGCATCGACTGCAGGTCGGCCCACTGACCCCAGCCCTCGCGCGGGAGGAAGGCGAAGTCGCCGACCGGGCCGGTCACGGCGACGCGGGCGTCCGGGGGCAGCTGGGTCTCGATGAAGGCCCGTGCCTGGGGCATCCCGTCGTCGACCGTGAGACGGGCCGAGACACCGAGCACGACGGTCGCGACGATGAACACCGACGCCGCGACCATCAGCGGCCGGTGCAGGGCCGGGCGGCGGTCACGGATCTCCGCGATGGCGGTCGCCGAGACGACGACGGAGATGACGATCGTGTAGTAGCCGAACTGCTCCTCGAGGGCGCCGGCGGAGAACGCGTAGACCCCGAACAGCCCGGTGCTGACGCCGATCAGCCCCATCAGACGACGGCCGGTCGGCCGGGCGAAGACCGTGCCGATGCCCGCGACCAGGCAGAGCCCGAGCAGGACGTAGCTCGTGCCGAACCGCGCGACCTCCGCGATCAGGCGGTCGACCAGGCTGACCTGCACCGAGTTGAAGCCGGTGACCTGATCCAGACCGATCATCCGGCGGACGCCGCTGGTCTTCTGCGTGAGCCACTCGCCCAGCTGGCCGTTGGCCGCCACGACGACCACGAAGATCGTGTAGGGCAGGAGCGCCCCGACCGTGATTCGGCCGACCTGCGCGGCGGAGAGGGTCCGGCGCCAGAAGATCGCGGCGACGAGCGGGACGAGGATCTGGATGACGGTCATGTCCTTGGTGACCAGCGCGAAGCCGAACACCACCCCGACACCGACCTCCCGCCAGCGGCGGACCGGCTCGCTCGCCGGATTGGTCAGGACGCCGAGCAGGAGCAGCCAGGCGCCGAGGGTCCACATCGTCCCCGGGGTCTCGAGCATCACGCGGCTGTCGCTGCGCAGCACGAACGGGTCGAACGCGAGGACGGCGGCACCGCCGAGGGCGATCGGCAGCGGCACGACCTTCAGCAGGAGCCGGAAGGCGAGCACCACGACGACGGCGCCGAGGATCGCGATGAGCCAGCGCAGGCCGTAGACGAGGTCGATCGGACCGAGGTCACCGAGGCCGAAGAGCTTGATGAACGCGGCGTCGAGCAGGAACGACCCGATGGGGTGCAGGAAGAACGGCTGATCCTGGAAGGTCGGTAGGTGGCCCTGGGCCACCGAGTTGCCGATCGGGGCGTAGAGCAGCTCGTCGACGAAGAGCTCGTTCGCGCGGGCGAGCCCGATCGCGCGCATGAGGAACGCCACGAGGGCGACCGCGACGGTGAGGGGCCACGTCCGCCCCACGGTCAGCCACCCCGTCCAGCCGCGCTCCGACAGCGAGATCAGCGTGGTGCCGGACTCGGCAGGCGCGCCGCGCAGGGGACGGGCCGGCGCCGGTGCGGGCCGGGGGGCCTTCGGCTGCCGCTTCCACCACGGCTTCTTCTCGTCCTCCCGGGGCCCGAGCGGCGGCGGGGGTGCGCCGGGCGCGAAGGTCCGACCCGGCATGCCGGGCGGAGGCCCGGGGCGACCGGGCGGCGGGACGGGCGGGCCGGGCGGCGGGCCCGGACGGCCGGGGGGCGGACCGGGGCGACCTCGCGGCGGCACGGGGCGTGACGGTCCGCGATGGGTCTCCGGCACGCTGCCACCCCCCACGGGCCCCCCGCTGCGCAGGGTGACCCTGCGCCACGCCTGCTCGTCGCGAGCCACGCTAACGGAGGATCGGGCATCACGGACAGTCCCAGATGCGCGGTGATCCATGGGCACGTGCTGCGTGGGGTTCACGGATTCCTCCGGGGCGGGGGCCGACGTCCTCGGTGCCGGTCCAGCCTGTCCCGCGCCGTGCGGTGATCCGAGGGAGTGCGCCCTCGACCCCGGTAGGGGCTGCCCTACCCCGCCGTCGGCACGACGGAGCCCCGGCCCCTCGAGAGGGGACCGGGGCTCTGTCGACCCACGGGCGGGTCCTAGCGGTGGATCACTCCGCCGCGGCGACCTCGGGGGTGTCGGGCACCGGGGTCGGCTTGGCCTCACCGCGGAAGGTGAAGGTGGCCGACTCCGGGGCCGGCTTGGTGACCCCGTTGTCGTCGGGCTCGGGCGTCCAGCCCTCGACGTCGACCAGCACGATCTGACCGGCCTCGATCTCGCCGAAGAGGATCTTCTCGGAGAGCTGGTCCTCGATCTCGCGCTGGATGGTGCGGCGCAGCGGCCGGGCGCCGAGCACCGGGTCGAAGCCGCGCTGGGCGAGCAGCTTCTTCGCGGCGTCGGTGAGCTCGATCGACATGTCCTTGTTCTGCAGCTGCTTCTCGGTGCGGCCGATCATCAGGTCGACCATCTGCACGATCTCGTCCTCGCGCAGCTGGTGGAACACGATGATGTCGTCGATGCGGTTGAGGAACTCGGGACGGAAGTGCTTCTTGAGCTCGTCCGTGACCTTGTTCTTCATGCGCTCGTAGTTCGAGCCCGAGTCGAGACCGGACTGGAACCCGAGGCCGACGGCCTTCGAGATGTCCTGCGTACCGAGGTTCGACGTGAACACGATGACCGTGTTCTTGAAGTCGACGATGCGGCCCTGACCGTCGGTCAGGCGGCCGTCCTCCAGCACCTGCAGCAGGGTGTTGTAGACCTCGGAGTGGGCCTTCTCGATCTCGTCGAAGAGGACCACCGAGAACGGCTTGCGGCGCACCTTCTCGGTGAGCTGCCCGCCCTCCTCGTAACCGACGTACCCGGGAGGCGCACCGAAGAGGCGCGAGGCGGTGTAGCGGTCGTGGAACTCGCCCATGTCGATCTGGACGAGGGCGTCGTCGTCGCCGAACAGGAACTCCGCGAGCGCCTTGGTGAGCTCGGTCTTACCGACACCCGAGGGGCCGGCGAAGATGAACGAGCCCGAGGGACGCTTCGGGTCCTTGAGGCCGGCGCGCGTCCGGCGCATCGACTGCGACACGGCCTTGACCGCGTCCTCCTGCCCGATGATGCGCTTGTGGAGCTCGTCCTCCATGCGCAGCAGGCGGGTGGTCTCCTCCTCGGTGAGCTTGAACACCGGGATGCCGGTCCAGTTGGCCAGCACCTCGGCGATCTGCTCGTCGTCGACCTCCGCGACGACGTCGAGGTCACCGGACTTCCACTGCTTCTCGCGCTCGGTCTTCTGCCCGATGAGGGTCTTCTCCTCGTCGCGCAGGCGCGCCGCCTTCTCGAAGTCCTGCGCGTCGATCGCGGACTCCTTCTCGCGACGGACGTCGGCGATCTTCTCGTCGAACTCGCGCAGGTCCGGCGGCGCGGTCATGCGGCGGATGCGCATGCGGGCGCCGGCCTCGTCGATGAGGTCGATGGCCTTGTCCGGCAGGAAGCGGTCGTTGATGTAGCGGTCGGCCAGGGTGGCCGCCGCGACCAGCGCCGGGTCGGTGATGGAGACGCGGTGGTGCGCCTCGTAGCGGTCGCGCAGCCCCTTGAGGATCTCGATGGAGTGGGCCACCGAGGGCTCCCCCACCTGGATGGGCTGGAAGCGGCGCTCGAGCGCGGCGTCCTTCTCGACGTGCTTGCGGTACTCGTCGAGCGTGGTGGCGCCGATGGTCTGCAGCTCGCCGCGGGCCAGCATCGGCTTGAGGATCGACGCGGCGTCGATCGCGCCCTCGGCGGCACCCGCGCCGACGAGCGTGTGGAGCTCGTCGATGAACAGGATGATGTCGCCGCGGGTGCGGATCTCCTTGAGGACCTTCTTGAGGCGCTCCTCGAAGTCACCGCGGTAGCGCGAGCCCGCGACCAGCGACCCGAGGTCGAGGGTGTAGAGCTGCTTGTCCTTCAGCGTCTCGGGCACCTCGCCCTTGACGATGGCCTGGCCGAGGCCCTCGACGACGGCCGTCTTGCCGACGCCGGGCTCGCCGATGAGCACCGGGTTGTTCTTGGTCCTCCGGGAGAGGACCTGCATGACCCGCTCGATCTCCTTCTCCCGGCCGATGACCGGGTCCAGCTTGCCCTCGCGGGCCGACTGGGTGAGGTTGCGACCGAACTGGTCGAGCACGAGGGACGACGACGGGGTGCCCTCGCCGCGCTGGCTGCCGGACTCCGCGGGCTCCTTGCCCTGGTAGCCCGAGAGCAGCTGCAGCACCTGCTGGCGCACACGGTTGAGGTCCGCGCCGAGCTTGACGAGCACCTGGGCGGCGACGCCCTCGCCCTCGCGGATGAGCCCGAGCAGGATGTGCTCGGTGCCGATGTAGTTGTGCCCGAGCTGCAGCGCCTCGCGCAGCGACAGCTCCAGCACCTTCTTGGCGCGGGGGGTGAAGGGGATGTGGCCGGAGGGCGCCTGCTGGCCCTGGCCGATGATCTCCTCGACCTGCTGGCGCACGCCCTCGAGGGCGATCCCCAGCGACTCGAGGGCCTTGGCGGCGACGCCCTCGCCCTCGTGGATCAGCCCGAGCAGGATGTGCTCGGTGCCGATGTAGTTGTGGTTGAGCATCCTGGCCTCTTCTTGGGCCAGGACGACCACCCGCCTCGCGCGGTCGGTGAACCTCTCGAACATTCGTCACTCCTGACTGCTGCGCCGGCGGTCCTCCACCGAGTGTCCCCGAAGAGACCGACCCGGTGACCCCTTGGCTGGTGCCCGATGACGGATCGGGACCCCCACGGTGCCCGAACTGCCCTTGCACCGTAAGGCCATCCTAGTCGTCGCGCGTGACACACCGGGATGGCGATGGTTGCACCACCGTGACGGGCGCCACGCCGGCCCGGCCGGTCCGGCCGGGCACGTGGAGACCCCGCGCCGGTCGGGCCGGGGTCCTCTCTGCACCAACCCTGCGGGGCCCTCGCGCCATCCCGCCCGGGTGTTCGCGGCGGGCGAACCACCCGGGCGGGTCAGCGGGTCAGGGCGCGGGTGCCGCCGGATAGGACATGACGTCGAGCACCAGCGGCATCGTGCCGTTCTGCGGCCCGGCCCCGGCCCGGTCGACCTGGAACGGCACGGGCCCCGACGCCCCCTGCTGCAGCGACTCCTGCGACGCCACACGGCCGTCGACGGTGTAGCTGTCGAAGACGAACGGCAGCCCGTTCGACGCCAGCGGGTCGGGCCCGTCCATGAGGTGGAAGTGCAGGTGCGGGCCGTCGGTGTTGCCCGTGTTGCCGAGCTTCCCGATGACCTGCCCGCGGCGCATCTGCTGGCCGACCCGGAGGTTCAGCGGGTTCCCCGGCTGCTCGTGCGCGTAGAGGGCGTACCGGCCGCCGCCGATGTCCTGGACGACGTGGGAGCCGCTGTACTCGTCGAGCCGCAGGCCCTCGGGGTCCGCGCCCGGCGGCTGCGTCGGCAGGTTGTCGACGAGACCGACGATCGGCCCGTCGGCGACGGCCAGGATGTCGGCGCCGTAGAACGGATAGCTGGCCAGATCGGTGGGCGGCCCGCTCATCTGGCGGTTCTGGTCGTCGAGCCGCACGTAGTCGATCGCGAAGCGCTCGGGGGCGAACAGGCGGCCGTCGATGGGGCTCACCGCGGCCCGGTGGGCGGTGACCTGGCAGCAGCTGTTGCCGTCGAGCCAACCGGCGCCCGCCAGGGGCGGCGAGATGCGCGCCGGCGGGGTGCGGTCGACCGTCACCGGCGCCACGGGTTCGGAGAGCGTGGCCGGCACGAGCGGCGGGTTCGGCTGCGCGAACGACACGTCGAGGCGGTGCACCAGCTGGGTGGGCACGGGGTCGGTGGGCGCCAGGGAGACGTCGAGCCAGAGCAGCCCGCCCTGGCCCGGCTGGAGGGCCCGGGTGCCCAGGGAGGCACCGAACGGCTTGATCCACGGTGCGAGGGCGTCACCGTCGAGGCGCAGCAGCGACCGGCCGTCGCCGAGCACCTCCACCCCCGTGATCGTCGCCTGCTGCCCGATCGTGTTGCCCAGCTGGAGCTCGTAGGCCAGGTGCACGCGCCCGTCGGAGGCCGGCACCGCGATCGGCGCGGCCAGGACCGACGCCGTCACGGGCGTGAACGTCGAGCCCGTGCCGGGGGTGGTGTCCGACGCCGACGGTCCGCCGAACGGACCACGGGTCGACGGGTCGGACGCCGACGCGGACGACGGTGTCGACGTCGGCGGCGCGGACCCACCCGGGCCCCCGCAGGCCGCCAGGACCGTCACCACCGCGAGCAGGACGCCGACCGCCGCGACCCGCCCACCTCTCCCCTTGCCCACGCCGTCTCCCCGCTGCTCGAGCTGCTGCTCGAGCGGCTGCTCGAGCTGTGTCGTGTCGGACTTCCGACCGGACCGTCGACGGCGGACGGTAGGGCTCCGCATGATCGACGCGCTGTCATGGCGACGACAGCGCGGTTGGGCCGGACGGGTGATGAACGCCGTCCGACGTGAGCAGGGGGTGGCCGGGTGACGGTGGTGGTCGGGACGCGGGGCGTGCGGGCCCGGGACGTCGTGGGGAGCTGCCCCCAGCTGCGGGGTCTCGACGCCGCGGCGGCGCGGGCGCTCGCCGACGCGTCGACGCTGCGGTGCTACGCCGCCGGCGAGCCCGTCTTCCTCGAGGGTGGGCCGGGCGACGCGATGTTCGTGCTGCACCGCGGCGCCGTGGTCGCCCGGCTCGGCTCCGCGGCGGGCGACGTGGTCGACCTCGGGGTCGCCGCCGAGGGGCACGCCTTCGGCTACTCCGAGGTCCTGCGCCCGGGCCGCCGCAGCGAGGACGCCGTGGCGATCCGCGACTCGACCGTCCTCGTCGTCCCGGCGGCGGCGGCCCTGCGGGCGCTGCGCGCCAGCCCCGAGACCCTCCTGGCGCTCGCCCGCGACCTCGTGCGGATCGTCGGGCTCCAGAACCGGGCGCGCAGCGGCCTGCGCCGGCCCGTGGACCGCCGGGTCGCCGCGCTGCTGCTCGAGCTGCCCGCCGGTGGCGAGCTCGTCGCCTTCGGCGGCTCCCAGACGCTGCTGGCCCAGCGTCTCGGGATCGCCCGCCAGACCCTCAACGCCGCGCTGCGGACCCTCGCGGACCGGGGCCTGCTCGTGCTCCACCCCGGCGGCCGGTCGGCGACGCTGGACCGGGCCCGGCTCGCCGCGCACGCGGCGTCCTGAGACCCGACGTCCTCCCGCCGAGCGCGGCCGGCCGGGGCTCAGTGCGCCTTGTGGTACGCCTCGGAAACCTCGCTGGGGATGCGGCCGCGCTCGCTGACCGTCATGCCCTGCTTGCGGGCCCACTCGCGGATCGCCTGGTTCTGCTCGCGGTCGACCGCCGCGCGGCCGCCCCCGCCCCCGCTGCCGCGCCGCGATCCCGACGACGCGGACGGCGCGGAGGTGCGGCGCCGGCCGCCGCTGCGGCGGGCGTGGGCGACGTAGTCGGCGAGCGTGTCGCGCAGCGCGGCGGCGTTCGCCTCCGAGAGGTCGATCTCGTACGTCGCGCCGTCGAGACCGAACTCGACGGTCTCGTCGGCCTCCGACGCGTCCAGGTCGTCGACGAGGGACACCACGACTTTCTGCGCCAACACGACCTCCGTGAGTCCGACCCGAAATGGTCGGCCGGACCCTATTTCCGCGCGTGCCCGTTTGTCGAGTGACACGCGTCGCGGAACGCGCCGGAACTCCGGTGGAACGTCGCGGCCATCTGGACGAATTGCGTCAGTCGGGGATGGCCGTCGCGTCGGGAACCACGACCGCGAACATGTCCGAGAGCGCGGCGAGACTCGCGCTCTGCAGGGCGGATGCCGAAACCGTACCGTCCGGTCCGGGAAGTGCGCGGGTGGCGGTCGCGCCGGCCACCACCGACGGAGCGAATCCCGCGTTGAACGCCCCGCGAGCGGTGGAGTTCACACACATGTGTGTCATGAACCCGGCGAGCACGAGGTTCGTGGCGTCCTTGCCCCGCAGGTGGGACTCGAGGTCGGTCCCGACGAAGGAGTTCGGGAAGTTCTTGACGATCCGGTGCTCGCCCTCGCGCGGCGCCACGCGGTCGACGATCGCGCCGATCTCGTCGCGGACGTCGTAGGGCGTCCCCTCCCCCGCGTCGTGCTGCACGTGGACGATCGGGATGCCCGCGCTGCGGGCGCGGTCGAGCAGGGCCGCCGCCTCGTCGATCGCCGGCTCGACGCCCTCGAGGGCCATCACGCCGCGCGTATAGGTGTTCTGCAGGTCGATCATCACGAGGACCGAGTCGGCCAGGGGCGCGGGGCTCGCGGGCAGGCCGGTGAGCTCGCGCAGGGTCGTGGACGGAGTGCTCACGGATCGGGCTCCTTCGGTGCGACGGACGAGCGAGGGACGCCCTCGCTGCGTCCTGCGCAGCGAGGGCGCCCCTCGATCCTGCGGGGCCTGCCGGGCGACCGGCTAGAGGTCGTCCATGTTCCGCATCTCGTCGTCGGTGAACAGTCGCGAGCGGATGATGAAGCGGACCCCTTCGGGCGCCTCCACCGAGAACCCGCTGCCGCGGCCCTTCACCACGTCGACGGTGAGGTGCGTGTGCTTCCAGTACTCGAACTGCGACGAGGACATGTAGAAACCGATCGGCCTCTCCAGTCCCTCCACGGTCAGGTCCCCGAGGTGGACGTCCGAGCCCCCGACCTTGAAGTCCCCGTCCGGGTAGCACATCGGGGCGCTGCCGTCGCAGCACCCGCCGGACTGGTGGAACATCAGCGGGCCGTGGAGGTCGGTGAGCGACACCAGGAGCTCGGCCGCCTGCGGACTCAGGGCGACGCGGGCCGTCGTCCCCGAGCCCGGCACCTCCGGCACCGGGTCGGTGACGTCGGTGCTGGTGCTCACCCCGTCCATCAGAAGAACCCGAGCGCGTCGTTCGAGTAGCTCTGCAGGATGTTCTTCGTCTGCTGGTAGTGGTCGAGCATCATCTTGTGGTTCTCGCGGCCGATGCCCGACTGCTTGTACCCGCCGAAGGCCGCGTGGGCCGGGTAGGCGTGGTAATTGTTCACCCACACCCGGCCGGCCTGGATGTCGCGGCCCGCGCGGTAGGCGGTGTTCGTGTCGCGCGACCAGACGCCGGCGCCGAGCCCGTAGAGGGTGTCGTTCGCCTGCGCCATGGCGTCGGCGTAGTCCTCGAACCGCGCGACCGAGAGCACCGGACCGAAGATCTCCTCCTGGAAGATGCGCATCGAGTTGTTGCCCTCGAAGACGGTCGGCTGCACGTAGTAGCCGCCCCCCAGGTCCCCGCCCAGGTCGGCGCGCTCGCCGCCCGTGAGGACCCTGGCGCCCTCCTGGCGACCGATGTCGATGTAGGACAGGATCTTCTCGAGCTGGTCGTTCGAGGCCTGCGCGCCCATCTGCGTCTCGGTGTCGAGCGGGTTGCCCATCCGGACCTGCTCGGCCCGCTTGACGCCCTGGGCCACGAACTCGTCGTAGATGCCGCCCTGGACGAGCGCGCGCGACGGGCAGGTGCAGACCTCGCCCTGGTTGAGGGCGAACATCGCGAAGCCCTCGAGCGCCTTGTCGTAGAACGCGTCCTGCTGCGAGGCGACGTCGTCGAAGAAGATGTTCGGGCTCTTGCCGCCGAGCTCGAGCGTCACCGGGATGAGGTTCTCGGAGGCGTACTGCGAGATCAGGCGCCCGGTCGTCGTCTCACCGGTGAAGGCGATCTTGCGGATGCGGCTCGACGACGCCAGCGGCTTGCCCGCCTCGACGCCGAACCCGTTGACGATGTTCAGCACGCCCGGGGGCAGCAGGTCGCCGACGACGTCCATGAGGACGTGGATCGAGGCCGGGGTCTGCTCGGCGGGCTTGAGGACGACCGCGTTGCCGGCGGCCAGGGCCGGGGCCAGCTTCCAGATCGCCATGAGGATCGGGAAGTTCCACGGGATGATCTGACCGACCACGCCCAGGGGCTCGTGGAAGTGGTAGGCGACCGTGTCCTCGTCGATCTGGGAGAGGTGACCCTCCTGCGCGCGGATCGCGCCCGCGAAGTAGCGCAGGTGGTCGATCGCGAGCGGGATGTCGGCGACGAGGGTCTCGCGGACCGCCTTGCCGTTCTCCCAGCTCTCGGCGACCGCGATCTTCTCGAGGTTGGCCTCGATGCGGTCGGCCATCGCGTTGAGGATGCCCGCGCGCTCGCCGACGGAGGTCTTGCCCCACGCCGTCGCGGCACCCTCGGCCGCGTCGAGGGCCTTCTCGACGTCGTCGGCCGTGCCGCGGGCGACCTCGGTGAACGTCTGCCCCGTCTGCGGGGTCGGGTTCTCGAAGTACTGACCCTTCGCCGGCGCGACGTACTCGCCGCCGATGTAGTGGTCGTACCGGGGCTTGAACGAGACGACGCTGTCCGCCTGTCCCGGCGCCGCGTAGATGGCCATCTGTGTCCCTCCACATCGTGGGCTCGGTGATCGCGGACACTAGGCAGCGAGGGGTTGCACGGACGTTGCAACGCATCTGCGGCACGTGTGTTGCTTCCTGGCCGCGGAAGCGGGTTCGATGAAGGGTTGCCTCACCCGCCGCCGTGGAGCACGATCGACCGAACGGCGGGTGGCGCGTGGACGTCCGCCCGGTCGCAGTGCAGGGGGCGCCGATGCCGCAGGCCGAGCGGGGTGGGCGCGCGCCGACGGGAGCGGTCCCGTCCGACCCCCTCGAGCGCGCCCGGCTGCTCGAGCGCATCCGCGACGCGGTGCTCTCGGGCACCGCGAGCCCGGCCTCCCCCCGCGACGTCGTCTCGGCGTCGTGGCGGCGCTCCCTCGACGCGCGCGTCGACCCCGACCACGGACGCCCGCGCCGCGTCTACGCCACCGACGAGCTCGACGACGTCCGCGGCGGGCACGTCCTCGCGCCGGTGCTGCCGCTCCTGCGGCGCACGCTGCTCGACGTAGCCGACGAGGCCGTCCACATGATGATCGTGACCGACGCGCGGGGGCACATCCTCTGGCGCGAGGGCAACGCCGGCGTCCTGCGCCGCGCGGACGACGTCGAGCTCGTCGAAGGCACGCGCTGGAGCGAGGACTCGATCGGCACCAACGCGATGGGGACCGCGCTGGCGTCCGGTCGCGCGGTGCAGATCCACTCCGCCGAGCACCTCGTGCACCTCTACCGCTCGTGGACCTGCGCGGCCGCGCCGATCCACGACCCCGACACCGGCGAGGTCCTCGCCGCCATCGACCTCACCGGGCCGCTGCGGACGTTCCACCCGAGCACGCTCGCGCTGGTCCGGGCGGCGGCGGAGCTCGCGGAGCTGCACCTGCAGGCCCGCCTCGTCGAGCGCGACGAGCGCCTGCGCGCGCGCAACCGGCCCCACCTCGACGGTCTGCGGGGCGAGCCGGGCGCGCTGCTCGCGCCCGGTGGCCGCGTGCTGACCGCGCAGCCCGCCGGCTGGCTGCCCGACCGCGTCGCGATCCCCGACGGCGGCGGCCGGGTCGACCTCGGCGAGCACGGTGAGGGCGTCGTGGAGCCGCTGGCCGAGGGCTGGCTGCTGCGCCGCGCGCCCCGGGCGTCGCCGCACCCGACACTGGCGCTGCCCTTCCTGGGCGCCGAGCGGCCCGTCGCGCGCCTCGACGGGCGTCCCGTGCGCCTGAGCCTGCGCCACGCCGAGATGCTCACGCTGCTCGCGCTGCACCCCGACGGGCTCACCGCCGACCGACTGGCGTGCGGGCTCTACGGCGACGCCGGCAACCCCGTGACCGTGCGCTCCGAGGTCCACCGCCTGCGCAACGCCCTCGGCTCCTCGCTGATCAGCACCCAGCCCTACCGCCTGCGCGCCGCCGTCGACGCCGACTTCCTGGCCCTGCGCGCCGACCTGCGCGCCGGCCGCGTCCCCGCGCCCCACCTCCTGCGCCGCGGGGCGCTGCTGCCCACCTCCGACGCCCCCGCCGTGCGGGAGGAGCGCGACCACCTCGACGTCGCCGGGCGCGCCGCGGTGCTGCGCCGCGGGGACGTCGACGCGCTGTGGGCGCTCGCGCAGACCGAGGCCGGCGCCGCCGATCCGGAGCTCGCCGACCGCCTGCGCCACCTGCTGCCCGACGCCGACCCGCGCCGCGACGCGCTGGCTCCCGGCTAGGAGCGGGCGGCCCGCTTCGCCGCGCGCTCGTCGCGGCTCCTCGCCCGGCGCCGGTGCACCGACCGCAGGCCGAGCAGGGTCAGGTCCGGGACGTGGTGGGTGACCGTCGCGCACTGGTCGACGACGACCGGCGCGAAGCCGCCCGAAGCGACGACGGCGACCGGGGCACGGCCCTCGGGATCGCGGGCCGCGATCTCCCGGCCGACCCGCGTGACGAGCCCGTCGACCTGCGCGGCGGCACCGAGGACGAGCCCGGCCTGCATGCTCTCGACGGTGTTGCGGCCGAGCACCGAGCGCGGCACGACGAGCTCGACCGGGCGCAGCGCCGCGGCCCGCAGCGCCAGCGCCTCGGCGGCGACCCCGACGCCGGCGGCGATCGCCCCGCCGAGGAACTCCCCGCGGGCCGAGACGGCGTCCACCGTCGTCGACGTCCCGAACACCACGACGACGCACGGTCCACCGAACCGCTCGTGGGCGGCCAGGGCCTGGACGACGCGGTCGGCGCCGACCTCCTTGGGGTTGTCGACGAGCAGCGGTACGCCGGTGCGCACGCCGGGCTCGACGAGCAGGTGGTCCAGGCCCGCGAAGTGCCGGCCCACCATGCCGCGCAGCTCGCGCAGCAGCACCGGCACCGTCGACAGCGCGGCCACGGCCGTCACGTCGGCGACCCGGGCACCGAGCAGCCCACGCACGAGCAGCGCGATCTCGTCGCCGGTGGCCCGGGGCTCGGTGCGGAGCCGCCCGTCCCAGACCGCGGGGCCGTCACCGTCGTCGGGGTAGAGGGCGAGCGCGGTCTGGGTGTTGCCGACGTCGACGCAGAGGAGCACCGCGCGCCGCCGGTGCCTAGTGGTCCGCGGAGAGCAGCGCGTCGAGCCGCCGGGCGTCGGTGGTCTCGGCCCGGTCCTCGCCGCGCGCGGGCTGGCGGTGGCGGGCCGGGCGCGCCTCGGTGCCGGGGCGCAGCAGCGACGTGGTGGGCGGGGCGTCGGGCACGTGGGCCGGGTCCGTGCCGCGGTCGAGCACGCGGTTCTGCTCGTCGACGAACACGACCCGCGGCTGGTACGTCCGGGCCTCCGCGTCGTCCATGACGCCGTAGGAGATGAGGATGACGAGGTCGCCGGGCGCCACGAGGTGTGCCGCGGCGCCGTTGATCCCGATGACCCCGGAGCCGGCCGGACCGGTGATCACGTAGGTCTCGAGCCGGGCGCCGTTGGTGACGTCGACGATCGCGACCTGCTCGCCGGGCAGCAGGTCGGCCGCCCGCATGAGGTCCTCGTCGACGGTCACCGAGCCCACGTAGTGCAGGTTCGCGTCCGTCACCGTCGCGCGGTGGATCTTGGACTTCAGCATCGTGCGCTGCACGTCAGACTCTCCTCACGAGGGACACGGCGGCGTTGTCGATCAGGCGGGTGGCACCGGCCCGGGCCGCGACGAGCAGGCGCGCGGGGCCGATGTCGGGGGCGGGGCCGAGGTCCTCGTCGCGCAGCTCGAGGTAGTCGACCTGCAGGCCGGTCTCGAGGTCCAGCACCGCGCGGGCGGCGTCGAGCACGGCCTGCGGGCCCTGCTCGCCGGCGTACTGCCCGGCGGACAGCGCCGCGGACAGCGCGACGGCGGCCTGCCGCTGCGTCTCGTCGAGGTAGGCGTTGCGGCTGGACAGGGCCAGCCCGTCGGTCTCGCGGACGGTCGGGACGCCGACGACGTGGATGTCGATGTCGAGGTCGCGCACCATCCGGCGGATCAGCGTGAGCTGCTGGTAGTCCTTCTCGCCGAAGAACGCGACGTCGGCCACGGAGATCGCGAAGAGCTTGTTGACCACCGTGAGCATCCCGGCGAAGTGCCCGGGCCGGATCGCGCCCTCGAGCTCGCCGCCGAGCGGGCCGGGGTCGATCGAGGTGCTGGAGCCCTCGGGGTACATGTCCTCGACCGACGGCGCGAAGACCAGCTCGACGCCCTCCTCGCGGCAGAGCTCGAGGTCGGCCTCGAAGGCGCGGGGGTAGCGGTCGAAGTCCTCGTTCGGCCCGAACTGCCGCGGGTTCACGAAGATCGAGACGACGGTCGTGGCGCCGGGGATGCCGCGGGCGTAGCGCATGAGCTCGCGGTGGCCCTCGTGCAGGGCGCCCATGGTGGGCACGAGCGTCACGCGACGCCCGGCCGTGCGCAGCGCGCGGGTCACGCGCCGCAGGGCGTTCGGGTCGCGGTGCACGGTCAGCTCGTCCGCCGAGTACTGCGGACGCGCGCGGCCGACCAGGGGGTTGGTCCGCAGGCTGGAGGGGCGGGTCACGGGCGGGGCCTCTCGGCGAGGGCGGACACGACGTCGCGCGCGGCGTCGGGGTCGAGCAGGCCGCCGGCGCGGGCGCGCTCGGCGGTGCGGCGGGCCAGGGCCCGGTAGAGGGGCGCGGACTCGGGGGCGCGCGCGTCGAGGTGGCGCAGGTGGGTGGCGACGGTGCCGGCGTCGCCGCGCACGACGGGGCCGGTCAGCGCGCGGTCGCCGTGGCGCAGGGCGTTGTCCAGCGCGGCCGACAGCAGCGGCGCGAGCACCCGCTCGGCCGGCTCGATGCCGGCGTTCGACAGCAGGTCGGCGGCCTCGCGCACCAGCGTCGTCAGGTGGTTGGCGCCGTGGGCCAGCGCCGCGTGGTAGAGCGGGCGGACGGCCTCGGGCACGCGCACGGGCTCGGCGCCCATCTCGACCACCAGCGCCTCGCCGACCAGCCAGGCGGCGTCCGCGTCCTCGGAGACGAAGCCTGCGGAGCTCGACCCTTCGAGAGAGAGGCCCTCGGGCGCGGTGACGCCGACGCACGCACCGGTCAGACGGGTGACGTCCTCGGGGCGCCCGGTGATGGTCATCGCGGGGTGCAGCGCGATCGGCAGCACGTCGTGCTCGGCGGCCGGTGCGAGGACGCCGACCCCGGCGGCCCCACAGGTGTGCACGACGATCTGGCCCGGCCGCAGGCAGTCCGACGCCGCGAGGCCGCGCACGAGCCCGGGCAGGACGTCGTCGGGCACGGCGAGCAGCGCGAGGTCGGCACGGCGGACGACCTCGTCGGGCGGGAGGATCTCGGCGCCGGGCAGGAGCTCCTCGGCGCGGGCGCGGGACGCGCGGGAGACCGCGGAGGCGGCGACGACCGTGTGCCCGGCGTTCGCGAGCGCGGCGCCCAGCACCGCACCGACGCGCCCGGCGGAGACCACACCGACGTGCAGCCGCGAGCCCTCGCGGGGGGTCGGGGTCGGACCGGCGGCGGAACCCTGCCCCGCCCGCCCGGCGCCCCCGTCGGCGTCGGCGCCCACGTGCCACCTCACTCGTTCGGCTCGTTCCCGTCCCGCTGCCGCGGGTACCGGACGATCACTGGCGCCCACGGTAACCGTCCGCGGCCCGCGCGGCCGTCGCGGTGAGCGGGTTCACGCGCCGCCCGCCGCGAGCGAGGGCGTCCCTCGCGCCGTGTCGAGCAGCGAGGGAGTCCTTCGACCCTACTGGCGGTGGTGGTGACCACCCGGCGCCGGCCAGGAGGGCGGCGGCCCGCCGTGGCCGGGCGGCGGTGGCCCGGTGGGTCCTTGCACGCCCGGGGCGTTGACGGCGGCGAGGCGGGTGCGCACGACGTTGTCGAGCAGCTCGGCGTGCCAGTCGGCCCGCGGTGGCAACGCGCCCTTCTCGGCCCGCGCGCGCAGGAAGGCGAGCTCGGTGACGGCGTGCTGGTAGTCCTCGACCGCCCGGGCCGCCGGCGCGCCGGCCCGGCGGGCCACCGCCTGGCGCCAGCGTCGCCGCCCGGCGAGGCTCGAGAGCAGCGGCACCTCGCTGGGCGCGATCCAGCCGGCGGCCGCGAAGCCGGGCATCTGGCGGGCGAGGATCTCGCGCTCCCGGCGCCGCTGCCACACGACGAGGCCGATCATCCCGGCGAACAGCGGCAGCATGATCAGCAGGTAGATC
Organism: Actinomycetospora chlora; assembly: GCF_039542135.1. Classification (NCBI taxonomy): domain Bacteria; kingdom Bacillati; phylum Actinomycetota; class Actinomycetes; order Pseudonocardiales; family Pseudonocardiaceae; genus Actinomycetospora; species Actinomycetospora chlora. Next base: position 1,129 of record NZ_BAABHO010000062.1, on the reverse strand, counting down.
CCGAAGAACCCGGCGCCCAGCTGCGTCGAGGAGTTCCACAGCGCGTGCAGCACGACCGCGAGCACGTACCCGCCGAGCACCGCGACGGTGCCGACGACGCGCGAGCGGGCCTGCGAGGCGATCCCGACACCGATGCCCGTCATGGCGGTGAAGAGGGGGTGCGCGAACGGCGAGAGCACCCCGCGCAGCACGAACGTCGCGAGCACGGCCGGGCCGACCGCGCCCTCGGCCTCGGTGAACGCCCGGCCGAAGTAGATGATGTTCTCGGTGAAGGCGAAGCCGGCCGCGGTGATGCCGGCGTAGACGACGCCGTCGACGATGCCGTCGAACTCGCGGCGGCGGATCAGCAGCAGGCCCACGACGAACGCGCCCTTGACGAACTCCTCCACCAGCGGCGCCGAGATCACCGCGCCGACGAGGTCGCCCTGCCCGCGCCCGAGCAGCAGCTCCGCGGCGATCATCGCGCTGGAGTTGATGACCACCGCCACCAGCGCGGAGAGCCCCGCGCCCCACAGGAACGCGGCGAGCAGCAGGCGCGGCGGCTCGGGCTCGAAGCGGTCGATCCACAGGAACGCCGCGACCACCGGCGCCACGGGCAGCAGCGCGAGCACGACGCCGATGACGACCCCGGCGGCCCCGATCTCGGAGCTGGCGAGGCCCACGGTCACCAGACCGCAGATGCCGAGCACGATCAGGCCGACGACCGGCCAGACGAGCGTGCGGCGCTGCTGCGGCGCCAGGCGGACCGGAGGGGCGATCACCCTGCCGGAGGGTAACGACTCCCCCGCGCGGCGGCCCGTCCACGGTGCCCCGGCGTGCCCGCACCGCAGGTTCGCTGCGCGAGTGGCGGGGCTCAGGGCTCGCGACGGCGACGGCCGCCGGTGCCGCCGGCGGCGGCGTGGGCCGCGAGGAGCTCGGCGACGGTCCGGCCCGTGGTCGGCGGCTCGCCGGCCCGGCCGCGACGCGACGGGCGCTCGACCGGCGGCTCGGGTACCGGCCCGTAGCCGGCGGAGCGGACGTACTGGTCGACGTACGAGCCCGCGACCAGCACGGACGGGTCGGCGACGGGGGCCGGCGGCGCGGGGCGCAGCGGCGCCGCGCCGGGCCGCGGGGCGGGCGCCGGGGACCG